>DATJWL010000111.1:0-22541 GCA_035501215.1 Casimicrobiaceae bacterium | reverse complement strand
CTCGGCGTGAGCATTCCGGTCGGCAAGGATTCGATGTCGATGCAGACGAGCTGGCGCGAGAACGGCGAGGATCACGCGGTGATCGCGCCGATCTCGCTCATCGTATCGGCGTTCGCGCCGGTCGAAGATGCGCGTCGTGTGCTGACGCCGCAGCTGAAGCTGGATGCCGGTGAGACGCTGCTCGCCCTGATCGACCTCGGCGATGGCAAGAACCGTCTCGGCGGCTCCGCACTGGCGCAGGTTTACGGTCAGCTCGGCGACGATGCGCCCGATCTCGATGATCCGCAGCTCTTGAAGTCGTTCTTCGCCACCGTGCAGTCGCTGCACCGCGAGGGCAGGTTGCTTGCCTACCACGACCGCTCCGACGGCGGACTCTTCGCCACGCTCGTCGAGATGGCGTTCGCGAGCCGCTGCGGCCTCTCGATCTCGCTCGACGAGCTGCCGGGCGCAACGCTCGATGCGCTTTTCAGCGAGGAGCTGGGCGCGGTGTTGCAGATGCGCGCAGACGACCGGCACGACGTTGTCGCGGCATTCGAGGCCGCAGGGCTCCGCTGCATTGCGATCGGCGCACCGGTCGCGGGCGAGCGCATCCTCATTACCCGCGACGGCGCGGCGCAGCTCGATGAATCGCGGATCGACCTGCATCGCGCGTGGTCGCGCACGACGCACGCCATGCAGCGCCTGCGCGACGATCCGGAGTCGGCCGACCAGGAGCACGAGCGCCCCCTCGATACGAAGGATCCCGGGCTCGCGCCGCGGCTCGCCTTCGATCCCGCGGAAGACATCGCCGCGCCGTTCATCGCGAAGGGGGCGCGCCCGAAGGTCGCGATTCTGCGCGAGCAAGGCGTCAACGGGCACATCGAGCTGGCGGCCGCCTTTGATCGCGCCGGCTTCGACGCCTACGACGTGCACATGACCGACATCATCGAGGGACGCGTCGCGCTCGGCGGATTCAGCGGCATCGCGGCGGGAGGAGGGTTCTCCTATGGCGACGTGCTCGGCGCGGGCGAGGGCTGGGCGAAGTCGATTCTCTTCAATCCACGGGCGCGCGACGAGTTCGCCGCCTTCTTCGCGCGCAGCGACCGCTTCGCGATCGGCATCTGCAACGGCTGCCAGATGATGGGCAATCTCACCGAGCTGATTCCCGGCACCGCGCACTGGCCGCATTTCGTGCGCAATCGCAGCGAGCAGTTCGAGGGGCGGCTGGTGCTGGCCGAAGTGCAGCGCTCGCCGTCGATCTTCTTCTCCGGCATGGAAGGTAGCCGCATCCCGGTGCCGGTCGCGCACGGCGAGGGCTATGCTGAGTTTCGCGATGAAGCGCAGCTCGCGGCAGCCGAGCGGCTCGTCGCACTTCGTTTCGTGGATAATTGTGGCGAAGCGACCGAGCGCTATCCGTACAGTCCCAACGGCTCGCCGCGGGGAATAACCGGGCTCACCACCGCGGACGGACGTTTCACCATTCTCATGCCGCATCCCGAACGCGTCTTTCGTACCGTGCAGATGTCGTGGCACCCGGAGACCTGGGGCGAGGACTCGCCATGGATGCGCATGTTCCGCAACGCGCGGCGCTGGCTCGCATGACGCGGCGAAAGCGTGTAAGAGTCTGGTCGATCAACGGCGTGACGCCGGTGGTCGATCCGACCGCGTTCGTGCATCCGAGCGCGACGCTCATCGGCGACGTGATCGTAGGGGCCGGCTGCTACATCGGCCCGTCGGCGTCGCTGCGCGGCGACTTCGGTCGCATCGAGGTGCGCGCCGGGGCGAACCTGCAGGATTGCTGCGTCATGCACGGTTTCCCGAGCACGGATACGATCGTCGAAGAGGAAGGGCACATCGGCCACTGCGCGATCCTCCACGGCTGCATCGTGCAGCGCGGCGCGCTTGTGGGAATGAACGCGGTCATCAACGACCACGCCGTAATCGGTGAGCTGGCGATCGTCGCGGCAATGGCCTTCGTCAAGGCGGGCATGATCGTGCCGCCGCGAATGCTGGTCGCCGGCGTTCCGGCGAAGGTCGTACGCACGCTCAGCGACGAAGAGATCGCGTGGAAGATCGAAGGCACGCAGAGCTACCAGGAGCTCGCGCGGAGAAGCCTCGCCACGATGGTGGAAACCGAGGCGCTTGCGGCGCCCGAGCCCGCCCGCAAGCGGATCGAATTACCCGAGCTGCTGCCGCTGTCGACGGTGAAGAAGCGGCGGCGGTAATGACTGTGATCCCGAGCGCATGCGAGGGATCTGCATTTCCGCGACAACAGATCCTTCGCTTCGCTCAGGTTGACCTGCGATCCGCATCAGAACCCTGCCGCCTGTCCGTCGCGGCGCGGATCCGACGCGGCAATGTAGCCGTTCTCGGCGCGCACGATGAGCTGACCCGCGCCGAAGTCCATGTACGAATCCGGAACTGACGCGAACTGGTGCCCGAGCGCGGTGAGATCCGCGCGCAGCTCGGATGAAGCGCTCGCTTCGAGATCGACCGATATTCCGCCGTTCACTTTCCAGCGTGGCGCGTCGAGCGCGGCCTGCGGCTGCTGACGGTAGTCGATGAGCCGCACTAGGGTCTGCAGGTGTCCCTGCGGCTGGATCGGACCGCCCATCACGCCGAAGCTTGCGTAGGGAACGCCGTTCTTCGTGGCGAAGCCGGGGATGATCGTCTGGAACGGACGCTTGCCGGGGCCGACGAGGTTCGGATGTCCGGGCACGAGCGAGAATCCGGTGCCGCGGTTCTGCATGCTGATTCCGGTGCCGGGCACGACGATCCCGGATCCGAAGCCCATGTAATTCGACTGGATGAGCGATACCATCATCCCGCTCGCGTCGGCCGCGGTGAGGTACACGGTGCCGGCGGGCGGCGGTGTCCCGTGCCGGAAATCCTGCGCCCGCTTGTGATCGATCAGGCGCGCGCGGCTCGCGAGATAACCGCGATCGAGCATCTGTTCGGGTGTCACTTCCATCGCGCGCGGGTCAGCGACGTAGCGATAGACGTCCGCGAAGGCGAGCTTCATCACCTCGATCTCGAGATGCTGCACGGCGGCCGAATCGACCGGCCGCGGCGGGAGCTCGAACTCGCGCAGCATGCCGAGCGCCATCAGCGCCGCGATGCCCTGACCATTGGGCGGAAGTTCGTGGATGGTGAAGCCGCGGTAGTCGACGCCGATCGGCGGCACCCAATCGCAAGCGTGGTTTGCGAAGTCCTCGAGCGTATGCGCGCCGCCGTTCGCCTGTGAATGCGCCGCCATCGCTGCGGCAAGCTCGCCGCGGTAGAAAGTCTCGCCCTCGCTGGCCGCGATCTTCTCGAGCGAAGCCGCCATCGCCGCCGAAGAAAAGATCTCGCCCGCGACCGGCGCGCGCCCGCGCGGCAGGAAGTGCTCGGCGAAAGTGGGAACGCCGCCGAGTATCGGCACGGCCTTTGCCCATTTCTCCGCGATGACGGGACTGACCGCGTAGCCGTCGCGCGCGTAGCCGATCGCGCTCGCGAAGAGGTCGGCGAAAGGAAGCTTGCCGAAGCGGCGCGACAGCGCGACCCAGCCCGACACCGCGCCGGGAATGGTAACCGTGTCCCAGCCGGCGCGCGGCATCGCCGCGAGTCCTGCGAAGCGATGCGGCGTCCAGCCTGCGGGAGCACGCCCCGAGGCGTTGAGGCCGGTGAGCTCGCGCCCGTCCCAGACGATGGCGAAGAGATCGCTCCCGAGGCCGTTGCTGCACGGCTCGACGACGGTGAGCGTGATCGCCGTGGCGAGCGCGGCATCGAGCGCGTTGCCGCCGGCGCGAAGCGCGGCGATGCCAGCCTGCGTGGCGAGAGGCTGCGAAGTCGCCACGACGTTGCGCGCGAACACCGGCGAGCGGCGCGACGGATACGCGGCGTCCCAGTCGAAGGCGAGGCGGGCGCCCGGCTCGGAAGATTTTGCGACGTCGTTCATGGCAGCGGCTCCATCAGGCCTCGGCTTCCGCGAACGCTTCCTCGCGCTTCTTGCGCAGGTTCGGCAGCGCGATGAGGATAAGCAACGCGACCGCCGCGAGCAGCAGCGTGAGCGATATGGGTCGCGTCACGAACACCGTCGGATCGCCGCGGGAGAGCAGCAGCGCGCGGCGCAGGTTCTCCTCCATCATCGGGCCGAGAACGAAGCCGAGCAGAAGAGGAGCGGGCTCGCATTCGAGCTTGAGGAACATGATTCCGAGCGCGCCGAAGATGGCGGTCTGGAGCACGTCGAAGGGCTCGTTGCTCACCGTGTAGACGCCGATCGAGCAGAAAAGCAGTATGGCAGGATACAGCACGCGATAAGGGACCTGCAGCAGCTTGATCCAGATCCCGATCAGCGGCAGGTTGAGCACGACCAGCATGAGATTGCCGACCCACATCGAGGTGACCAGGCCCCAGAACAGCGCCGGATTCGAGCTCATGACCTGAGGGCCCGGCTGGATGTTGTGGATGGTCATCGCGCCGACCATCATCGCCATCACCGCGTTCTCGGGGATACCGAGAGTGAGCAGCGGAATGAACGAGGTCTGCGCGCCGGCATTGTTGGCCGACTCCGGTCCGGCCACGCCCTGAATCGCCCCCTTGCCGAAGCGCGTCGGGTCCGAAGCGACCTTCTTCTCCACCGCGTAGGAAGCGAAGGAGGCGAGCAGGGCACCGCCGCCCGGGAGCACGCCGAGCATCGAGCCAAGCCCGGTGCCGCGCAACACGGCCGGCCAGGCCTCCTTGAACTGTTCCTTGGTGAGCCACAGCGTCCTGACCTTCGTGCGGATCAGCTCGCGCTTCTCATCGGACTCCAGGTTGGAGATGATCTCGGCGAAACCGAACAGCCCCATCGCCACGCTGACCACGCCGATGCCGTCGATCAATTGCGGGATGCCGAACGCGAAGCGCGCCGTGCCGGAATTCACGTCGGTGCCGACGATGCCGAGCAGCAATCCAAGAACGACCATCGCGATCGCCTTGAGCAGCGATCCGTGCGCCAGGACCACCGAGCCGATCAGCCCGAGCGTCATCAGCGAGCAGTATTCTGCCGGGCCGAACTTGAGCGCCAGCTCGGACAGCGGAATGGCGACCGTCGCCACGAACACGGTCGACACGCAGCCGGCGAAGAAGGAGCCGAGCGCGGCGATCGCGAGCGCTGCTCCCGCCTGTCCCTTCCGTGCCATCTGGTAGCCGTCGAGGCAGGTGACCGCCGACGAGGTCTCGCCGGGCATGTTGAGCAGGATCGAAGTTGTCGAGCCGCCGTACTGCGCCCCGTAATAGATGCCGGCGAGCATGATCAGCGCCGATACGGGCGGCATGCCGTAGGTGATCGGCAGCAGCATCGCGATCGTCGCGACCGGTCCGATGCCGGGAAGAACGCCGATCAGCGTTCCGACCAGCGCACCGGCCAACGCGTAGACG
The DNA here is from genome assembly GCA_035501215.1 of Casimicrobiaceae bacterium. Lineage (GTDB taxonomy): Bacteria > Pseudomonadota > Gammaproteobacteria > Burkholderiales > Casimicrobiaceae > PALSA-1003. The sequence goes on along the minus strand of DATJWL010000111.1, from coordinate 17,162 downwards.
AGGTTGTAGGGCGTAAGCGCGACGCCGAACCCGGTCGCGAGATGCCCCAGGAGGTCCATGACCGGATCAGCCCTGGCCCGGCCAGATGGGGAGTTGCAGCTTGAGCCCGATGACGAACACGCCCACCGCGAGCGCGGCGAGGAAAACGCTGCTCACCATCGCTTCCTTCGGCCGGAACTCGGGGCTCGCGGAGCTGGAGAGGATGATCAGGATCACGGTCGAGAGGACCAGGCCCAGAGACGGCAGGGCGACGCCGAACACCCGCGGTGGCGCCACGCAGAGCGCGAACAGGACCACGCTGCCGAGAACGACGAGCGTGGGCCGCCACTTCCACGAGCGAAGCGGCGAGCCCTGCAGCCAGAGCGAGCGAATCGCGAGCGCTCCGCCGAGGAGAATCAGCAGGACCCCGAGCACGCGCGGGAAATAGCCCGGCCCCATGCGCGCGGCCGTGCCGAGCGTGTAATTGCTGCCCACGACGATCGCCGTGACGCCGAAGGCGATGAAGATCAGGCCGGCGATGAAATCCTTCGGGTGGCGGATTCTCGCCATGGCACCTCCTCCCGGTGCGGATTGAGGCGACGAGCCCGGCCCCTTCCGAGGCCGGGTGCATCAATACCCGTTCTTTGCCCGCAGGTCCTTCAGATACTGGTCGACCACTTGCGCCTGCATGCGCTGCGCGAGCTGCGGCTTGACTTCGTCGAAGGTCGGGATCTTCGCGTCGCGAATGTCGTCGACTTCGATGACGTGCCAGCCGAACTGGGTCTGTACCGGCGTCGTGGTGAACTTGCCCTTGGGCAGCGCCACCATCGCGTCGGAGAACGGCTTGACGAAGTTCGACGGAGCGTTCCAATCGAGATCGCCGCCGTTTGCCTTGGAGCCGGTGTCCTTCGAGCGCTCGGCGAGCTTCTCGAACTTCTCGCCCTTCTGCAGCGCGGCGATGATCTCCTTCGCGTCGGCTTCATTCTCGACCAGGATGTGGCGCACCTTGTATTCCTTGTCGCCCATCTGCGACTTGATCTTGTCGTATTCGGCGTGCATCGCCGCGTCGGAAACCGGATGCGCCTTCACGTAATCCGAAACGAAGGTGCGAACCAGCACCGTCTGCGCGGTGAGGTCCATCTCGGCCTTCATCCCCGGGCTCTTGTCGAGGCCCTGCTTCTTCGCTTCACGCACGACCAGCTCGCGCGTGTTCAGCTCGTCGCGGATGGCGGCGCGCAGCTCCGGCGAATCGGGCTGCTGCGCGGTGCGCTGCTTCAGCATGAAGTCGAAATAGGCCTGCGGGAAGATGTCCTTGCCCTTGGCCGCGTCGGCCTTCGCCGCTGTGGCCTTCGGTTTCGCCTCCTGCGCGAGCGCCGCCGGCGCCGCGATCAGGACAGCGGTGGCCGCAAGCGCGGCGAACAGTCGGAAAACCCTATGCATGAGTGACAATCCTTATCGTAGTTAGGAAAACTCTTCGGGCGCCAGCGCGCGAATCGACAGCGCATGAATCGGATTCGGCAGAAGATCGCCGACCCGGGCGAAGATGGCTTGATGGCGCTGGAGCCTGGGCTGGCCGCGAAACGCCTTCGACACGATGGTGAGCGAAAAGTGCCCGCCGCCGCCCGCGGCGCCGGCGTGCCCGACGTGATCAGCACTATCGTCGTGGACCTCGAGCGCCACGGGCGCCAAGTCAGCGAGCCGCTCGCGCAGCGTGGAGGCGACGTCCATCAGTGACGCTCAGGCAGATAGCGGGCCAGCGCGAAGGCCTGCCCCAGGGCGAACAGCAGCACGAGCCCGATGCCGCCCCACACCTTGAAGTTGACCCAGGTGTCGGTCGAGAAATGGAATGCGATGTACAGATTGGCGGCTCCCATCACGGCGAAGAACGCCACCCAGGACCAGGTGATGCGCGCCCATACCGCATCGGGCAGTGTCAGGTCCTTCAGCAGCGACGCGATCAGGTTCTTGCCGAACGCGAGGCGCCCCACCGCGAGAATCGAGCCGAAGAGCCAGTAGAGCACGGTCGGCTTCCACTTGATGAAGGTTTCGTCGTGGAGTAGCAGCGTTGCACCCCCGAACGTCGCGATAATGACGAGGCTCAGCCAGTGCACGACCTCGACGCGGCCGCGACGCCAGCGGAAGTATGCGATCTGCGCCACCGAGGCGGCGATCGCCACCGCAGTGGCAACGTAGATGTCCGCGAGCTTGAACGCGACGAAAAAGAGGAGCAGTGGGAAATAATCGGCGAGAAGCTGCATAACCTATTATTTTACCTTGGAATTCGACGGCTTCCAAGAAAGCTGTCAGTTACGCACGGCGCTCGGCGACGAGGCGCCGGAAGCGCGCCCAATCGAACCCGGCACCGGGGTCGGTCTTGCGTCCGGGGGCGATGTCGCTGTGGCCTGCGAAGTCGCCGATCGGATAGCGCTGCCGCAGCGCCCGCGCGAGGCGCACGAGCATCGCGTACTGCGCCGCTTCGTAGGGGAGGTCGTCGGTGCCCTCCAGTTCGACACCGATCGAAAAGTCATTGCAGCGCTCGCGTCCGCGCCAGCGCGACTCGCCGGCGTGCCAGGCCCTGCGCTCGCAGGGCACGAACTGGACGAGGCGGCCGTCGCGGCGAATGAGGAAGTGAGCCGAAACGCGCTGCCCGGCGATGGTCGCGAAGTACGGATGCACCGCGGGATCGAGCACGTTCGTAAAGAATCGCTCGATCGCCTCGCCGCCGAAGCGCCCCGGCGGCAGGGAGATATTGTGCACGACGAGGAGCGAGATTATCGCGCCGGGCGGCCGGTCGTCGCAGTTCGGCGAAGGGACTTGCCGCGCCGCGCGAACGATGCCGCTGCGGTCGACCGAGATGCGGGAGAAGGGAACGCTCAACGCGACACTACTTGATGCCGGGACGGTTAGAGATCTTAACCGACTAGAAAGGGTGGTCGTGCGTTCAGATCACGGTGGCGATGACTGGACCAAGTTCTGTCAACTGGATGCGCGGAAGTATCTGGTCCTGCGCACGTGCGATATCGCCCGGGAAGTCGATCTCGATCCAAGGCATGCCGGTCACGTCCGCGACATCGAACGAGTGACTGCCTTCGAGCAGCAGATCGCGCACCGCTTCCTCGTGCGGCTGGTTCGAGCGGCCGCCCTCGACATAGCCGGCGACGATTTCGGCGAGGCGCCGCGCGGTGTCCTCCCGGAAGCGGAAAAAGCCTACTGACTCTCCGATCGTCTCGTACTCGACGTCGGCGGCGAGCCGCTTGCGGAACTCGACCGGCACGCCGTTCTTCACACAGACCTTGACCGGTTCTTCGCCAGCTTCGAACTCACGATCAATTAGCAGCCGGTTGACCGTGTTCCCCGCGACGAGCGCGTGCAGGATGCGCGGATCGTACAGCACGTCGGCATCCATCAGCAGCACATCGCCGCCGCGCGTGAGAGCCTCTGCGACGGTATGAACCGTGAGCACGCTGCCGAGGTCGTAGCCTGGATTGAGCACGATCTCGGGACGTCGCCGAAGTCCGAGCCGGTCCAGCTCTGCAGTGACCTTCTCGGGGCGGAAGCCGAGCGCCAGCACGATGTCTTCCACTCCCGCCAGCTCCAGTATCTGCAAATGCCGTTCGAGCAAGGTCACGCCATCGAAGCGCAACAGGCACTTGGGAGACTCCTCGCCCGGCGGCTGCTGCAGGCGCCCCCCGGAACCTGCCGAAAGGATGATTGCTCGCACGCGCTCTCCAGATAGCAAAAAAAAAAAGCTGTCAGTCGGTGACCTGTACTACCGGCGCGCGCCGCCGCAGCCAGTTGCGTTGACTCCAGTGCAGATACACGAGGCCGGGCATCCCGAGCAAGAGCTCACGCGCGCGCTTCGTGAGGGAAAGGGCGAGCGCCACCTCGGGTGGCAGTCCGACGAGCGGCGCCAGCAGGAGGTAGCCGCCTTCCTGCACGCCCAGCGACCCGGGAATCGCGAACGCGGCGCCGCGAATCGCCTGTCCGACGCTTTCGAGCAGCAATGCGTCGAACCAGCTTACCGGATGTCCGAGAAAACGCAGCGCGAGCCAGACCTCGCCGGTGCCGACCAGCCAACCCACAAAGCTGAGCGCAAAAGTCGCCCCCACTTTTCTGCGCTCGCGATAAAGCGCACCGATCGCTACATCGGTGGCGTCGGCGTGGGTGGTCAATACAGACCAATCCCGTTGGCCGAACGCCTGTGACGCCATACGCAGCAGGCGCCCGAACATGCCGCGCTGCTGGGCCCAGTAGAAGCCCGCGAGCAAGAGTGACAAGGCGGTGATCGCGAGGAGCGTCCCCGCGCGTAGATCGGCGGGGGCATTGTGCGCGGCATAGGCGCCGAACAGCGCGACCCCGAACAAAGCGAACACGATCTGTGCGAGAGCCTGCATGGTCGTACTGACGGTGATCGACGCAGCGGCATCAGTCAGCCGCACGCCGCGCTGAGCCAGATGCTGGACCATCAGCACCGGGCCGCCGATCTGCCCTGCCGGCAGCAAGCTGTTCACCGACTCACCGGCCCAGCGCGCCAGCAGCGCATCCCGCATCGATCGGTGCACGCGCGGGCCGTCGAACAGGACGACGATGGCTCCGGCATCAATCACAAGCGGCAGCAGATGGAAAGCTGCAACGAGCGCGAGGCCCCAGCCAGCGGCGATCAGTGCGGCAGCGACCGACCCGAAACCCTGCCAGGCGAGCAGAGCGACGAAGATCGCCGTGCCGGCGGACAACAGAATGATGGTTACCCTTGTCATGTTTCGCCCTTGCGCCCGCGCATGACCTGCCGGAAGCCGAAGTAGGCTATGGCATCCTTGATATTCGAGATGAAGCGCCACCAAGGGCGCATGCCTCGATCGGTGACATACTCGAACGTCAGCGACACACGTATCTCGCTCTCGCCGAGCGGAGTGATCCGATGGCGCAGCTTGTCGCCGTCGAAAAACACCAGGTCACCAGGCGCAACTTGCAGCGATCCGGATTGTTCCTCCACGCCCGGCTCACGCGTGTGCAGGACATAGTCCAGACGGCACGAGGAGTCGTCGATCACGCCGAGCAGCAGCGTGTAGCGGCGACCCTCGTAGTACGAAGTGTCGTAGTGCCAGCCGATGTGATCGCCCGGGCGGGTGTAGTAATAAAGCGCGTAGGCATGGGGGTCGTCATCCGGACACGGCAGCAGCGTCTCGCCACAGGTCCGTTCGAGGAGGCTCAGCAATGCTTTCGAGCGATACAGCTGGGCAATGAACGGCGCTGCGCGGTCGATCGTGTGGCGGCTCACGCTTCCGCCACGCTTGTGGCCGGGCAGATAGTTGCGGTTGACTTCGTCGAGCAGGCCTCGCGCACTCGTGGCCAGTTGCGATGTGATTTCGGGCGCCAGGAATGCCTCGAGATAAAGGAACGCGCCCTGGCGCGCGAAGACCGCGCGAAGGTCGGCATCGTTCAGGCGGCTTGTACAAGTGGCCAGAGCTGAATCCAGATCCGCCGATGGGATGCGTGTCGGCGCGAGCGGGCGTCGCTCGGGCGAAGCCTGCAGTCTGATCTGCGAAGTTCGTGCCTCAGACATCGGGCTGGACACGCCGCGCGATGCGAAGATAGTCGATGGTCACCCAAAGCGCGAACAATGGAGCGCCGATTGATGCCGCGATGAGGACCGGGGCCGTTGCGCCCGTAAGGGTGACAAGAGGAAGCAGGTACAGCACGTCCTCGGTCTCGAAACCGCCGAGGAACGACTGTTGGTTGCCCGCCTTGCCCACCAGCGATTCGATGCGCATGCGCAGAAAGAAGATCAGGGCGACCGCGATGCCGGCAACAATCCCAAGCAACGTCGGCGACGCCGCGAGCGCGTGGCCTTGCGCGGCGAGGCCGGCGCCAATGCACACGAACAGCAGCACAGTGATGACCGCATCGCTTGCCAGGTCGTAGAAGTGACCGATCTTGCTCGAGTTGCCGCTGATCCGGGCCAGTTCGCCGTCAGTGTGGTCGAGGAAATTCGACAGCACGATCAGGAACGCGCCGGCATTCACCCAGCCGAAGCGCCCTTGTGCGAGGCATGCTGCGCCGGCCAGACCGATCAGCAACCTGACCGTGGTCAGGTGATTTGGCGTGACCCGTGTGTCTTTGAGGGGGCTGACCAGCCGCCGGGCCAGCCGCGCATCCCATGTCCGCGGCACAGGAACCGCGGCAGTCTTGCTCATCGATCGGTTACCCATCCCGGAGACCCTGCCACAACCTTGCAGCATATACGAACGTGACTGGAGATCACTTTATGCCCAGCCTCTCCATCCGGTATCTCATGGCGCGGAAGGTGATGCCGAGCAGCTTCGCCGCCGCGGTGCGGTTGTAGCGTGTCTTCTCGAGCGCCTCGTTGATCGCCGCGCGCTCGACCCGGTCGAGGTAGTCCTGCAGCGGCCACTTGTCGCCGGCCGGCAACGCGGTATCGGTCTCTTCCGGCGGCGGGGTCAGGTGCAGGTCCTCCGCCGTGATCTTCTGCGGGTCGGCAGCGAGCGAGAGCCCACGCTCGAGGATGTTCTCCAGTTCGCGGACGTTGCCGGGGAAGGGATAGGACTCCAGCGCCGTGGCCGCTTCGGGGTCGAGCTTTGCTCCGGTGCGCGAAAGCTTGCGCAGGATGGCGTCGGCGATGCCCGGAATGTCCTCGCGCATTTCGCGCAGGGACGGCATCGCCAGCTCGATCACGTGCAGTCGGTAGAAGAGGTCCTGCCGAAATTCGCCTGCGTCGACGAGCGCGGGCAGCTTCTTGTGCGTCGCACTTATAATGCGCACGTCGACCGGCTCTTCCTGCGTCGCGCCCACCTTACGCACCTTCTTCTCCTGGATCGCGCGCAGCAGCTTTACCTGCATCGGCAGCGGCAGATCGGCGACTTCGTCGAGAAAGAGCGTTCCGCCGTTGGCGGCTTGGAAGAATCCGTCGCGATCGCCCTCCGCGCCGGTGAACGCTCCCTTCTTGTAGCCGAAGAACTCGCTTTCCATCAGGTTCTCGGGAATCGCACCGCAATTCACCGGCACGAACGGCTGCTCCGCGCGCGGCCCTCCCAGATGAATCATGCGTGCCGCCAGCTCCTTGCCGCTACCGGAATCGCCGGTGACGAACACCGGCGCCTGGCTCTTGGCGAGCCTCTCGATCATCTGCCGCACCTGCTCGATCGCCGGCGACTCGCCGAGAAGCTGGTACGACGACGGCGCCGCAGGCTTTTCCGGGACCTTCAGCGCCTGCTTCACCAACGCGCGCAGCTGCTCCAGTGCGACCGGCTTCGCAAGGTAGTCGAAGGCTCCCGCCTTGAGCGCAGCGACCGCGTTCTCAGCGCTGCCGAACGCCGTCATCACCGCCACCGGCACGTCGAGGCTCTTATCGGTGATGTGTTCGACCACGCGCAAGCCCTCGCCGTCGGGCAGGCGCATGTCGGTCAGACACAGGTCGAAGCCCTGGCTGTCGAGGAGCTTGATCGCCTCTCCGACCGATTGCGCGCGCGTGGTATCGAGCCCCATGCGCGAGAGAGTCAGCTCGAGCAGCTCGAGCAGATCCGGCTCGTCGTCGATGACAAGCACCTTGGGCTGTCCCCGTTCACGCGTTCGCCGCGTCATGATCGCCTCCCCTCGATTGGGCGTTGAGTTGCGCCTTTACGAGCGCGCGCTTCATCGTCAAGCGGAAATGAGCCCCCGGTCCCTTCGGGAGCAGCTCCAGCGTCGCGCCGTTGGCATCGGCCAACTCGCGCGCGATGTACAGTCCGAGTCCCGTGCCGCCGGGCCGCGTGGTGAAGAACGGCTCGAAGATCTGACCGCGAAGCTCCGCCGGGATGCCCTGGCCGTCATCGTTCAGCTCCAATATTACGGCATCGCCCATGTACCCGGGACGGCCGGCGATGTGGATGCTGGCGTCCTTCTTCTGGCAGTGCTGCCATGCGTTGCGCACCAGATTCCAGACGATCTGGTTCAGGTGCCCACGGTCGAAGACGACGAGCAGGTCGTCCGGGACCTGCATCATCACGCCGCCGTACGGGATGCCCTCGGCCTGGACGATCTCTTCGACAAGCGACGTCATGAAGTCGTGCAGCGGGACAACCTCCGGTTGCTGCCGGTCGCGCCGGTTGAGCTGCAGCACCTCGCCCACGATGCGGTCGATGCGCTTGGTGTTGTTGCGGATCATCGTCAGCAGGCGCTGACCTCCCTGCGCGACCGTGCCGTCTTCCTCGAGTAGCTGCGCCGCCTGATTGATGGCCGAGAGCGGGTTGCGCACCTCGTGCGCGATCGAGGCGGTTAGCCGGCCCATCGCCGCGAGCTTCATCTGCTGCGCTTCGGTCTGCGCGCGCCCCAGGTCCTCGAGATAGATGAGCGTGCCGCCGTTGAGTCCGGTGCCGATGCGTACCAGCCGCACGCGCAGAAGCCGCTGCGTCTGCTCGACGCGGAACGGCGGCAGGGGCTCGGCGAAGTCCTCCTGCCAGCGGCGCCAGTAATCGTGCAGCGTGGAGCTGAATTCCGCCAGGCGCATCCCGCCGCGCATGCGCCCGAAGCCGCCGAGGAGCCGCGTGACCTGCGCGTTGTGCCCGCGCACGACTCCGTTCAGGTCGACCACCAGCACGCCGTCCTGCATGTCCTGGATGATGAGGCGGTTGACCTGCTCCAGGTTGGCGACGTCGATGCTGCGCTGCGCGGCGAGGTCCTCGCTCGCCTTCGTATAACGGCCAAGCGCCAGGGCGATGCCGACGGTCGCGAAATAGCCGAAGCCGACGAGTCCGGTCTGGAAAACGTGCGCGCCTCCGATCTGTCCCTGAAGCATGCGCGAGCTATCGAGCGCGACCAGCACGATGCTCGTGAGCGCCGCGTGGAAGAAGGCTACCTGCGTGCGCATCAACCAACCGCTCGCGGCAAGCTGCGGGAAGAGCAGGATCGAAAGCGGAGTGCCCGAAGCGCCCCCGGCGTAGATGAGGAGCGCAAGAAAGAAGAGGTCGCCGATCAACAGCGAGAGGAGCAGCGCGGGCAGCGGCAGGGGCTCGGTATCGCGCTGCACCCAGAGAAAGCTAATTAGCCCGTAGAGGAAATACAGCAGCGCCGCGGTAACGAAGGCGTTGGGCGTGCTGATCGAGAGCACGCGCATGTCCATGAAGAGCGCCGCCCCGAGAAGCAGCGCCCCGCACACCGCGCGGTACGCCCCGACGATCCAGAGGATCCGCCGGCTCGATTCGGCCATCAGCGCGCTGGCCGCCGGCACTTCGAAGGTGGGCGTTGCCGGAGGTGGCTGCATCGCTCAGCTCTTGGCTGCGCAGCTTCCGCTCGCGCAGGCGAAGCCGCCGTCGACCGCGCGCGCCTCGTTGCGCGGCAGGAAGATGCCGCAACGCAGGCAGCGAACCATCGGCTCCGCGATCTGCTTGGCGGTGGCAGGCGCGCGGGCGCGCCTGCGCGCGTTGCGCACGCCGATCATGCGCAGCGCGAAGAGCACCACGAAGATGAGGATGATCCAGGCGATGATCTTGATCATCAGAGGACCTTGCCCGGATTGAGCAGCCCCTCGGGATCGAGGGCGCGCTTGATCCTTTGCATCAGCTCGACTTCGAGCGCGCTCTTGTAGCGCGACAGTTCTTCGCGCTTGAGCTGGCCGATGCCGTGCTCGGCGCTGAAGCTGCCGCCGTACCGCGCCACGAGATCGTAGACGATGCGGTTGGCGCGCGCCTGCTCGCCGATGAAGGCTTCGCCGCGCGTGCCCGGCGGTGGCGCGAGGTTGTAGTGCAGGTTGCCGTCGCCGAGATGTCCGAAGGTGACGTAGCGCAGACCCGGAAATGTGCCGTCGAGCGCCTTCTTCGCCTCGTCGAGGAAAACCGGGATTGCCGAGACAGGCAGGCTGATGTCGTGCTTGATGTTCGCTCCCTCGCGGCGCTGCGCCTCGGGAATATTGTGGCGCAGCGCCCACAACTCAGCAGCCTGCGCCTCGGACTGCGCGATCGTGGCGTCGCGCGCCACCCCGCTTTCGATCGCATCGGCGAGTGCGGCCTCGAGTTGCGCCGCGAGTGGGGACCGCTCGGCAGAATCGTCGGCTTGGACCAGCACGTACCAGGCGTGGCCGGGCAGCGGGTCGGGCATGGCCGGCAGCTCCCGGCGGGTGAGCGCGATGCACTCGGCGGAGATCAACTCGAATCCGGTCAACCGGTCGCCGAGCGCCTGACGCAGCGTGCGCAGCAAGTCGAGCGCCGCACTCACGCCGCCGACGCCAACGAAGGCGGTTGCCGACGTGCGCGGCTTCGGAAAGAGCTTCAGTACCGCCGCGGTGATGATACCGAGCGTGCCTTCGTTGCCGAGGAAAAGCTGCTTGAGATCATAGCCGGTGTTGTCCTTGCGCAGTCCGCGCAGGCCGTTCCAGACGCGTCCGTCGGCGAGCACGACCTCGAGGCCGAGCACGAGATCGCGGGCGTTGCCGAAGCGCAGCACGGCGGTCCCGCCGGCGTTTGTCGCGAGGTTGCCGCCAATGGCGCAACTTCCTTCGGCGCCGAGCGAAAGAGGAAACATGAGGCCGGCGTCGGCGGCCGCCTGCTGCACGCTCGCGAGCGTGGCGCCCGCTTCGACCGTGAGCGTCGCGTTGTCCGTGTCCACCGCGCGCACGCGGTTCATCCGGGTGAGAGAGATGACAACTTCGTGTCCTCCCGCGTGCGGCGTCGCGCCGCCGCACAGGCTCGTGTTGCCGCCTTGCGGCACGATCGGCACCGCGTGCTCCGCGCAGCAGCCCACAGCGGCCGCGACTTCGGCGGCGGTCCCCGGGCGCACGACGGCGCGCGGCCGTCCGCGATAGCGATCGCGCCAGTCGGTGCTGTAGGGAGCGATGTCGGCGTCGGCGGTGAGGACGTTCGCCTCGCCGACGATGGCCCCGAGCGTGGCCAGCAGGGGAGCGGCAGATTCCGCCATGGTGCGTTATATTAGCCGAAAAGGCTGGCCCCCCGGGGCTCGCCGCGAGGAGCAAAGCCGTGCCGAAGAACCCACCACCGTCGTTCACGCCCGAGCAGGCGTTCGAGTTCATGCAGAAGATGTGGAATCCCTTCGGCTTCGCGATGCCCGGCGCAGTCGCACCGCCCGCGCCGGGGATGCCGCAGGCGCCCCCGCCGTTTCCGAATCCGCTGGCAATGTTCGCCACGCTCGATCCCGCCGAAGTGGAAAAGAAGATCGGCGAGCTGCGCGTGATCGAAGGCTGGCTCGCGATGAGCCTCAACTTCATGCAGATGAGCATCAAGACGCTCGAGTTGCAGAAGGCTTCGCTCGAAGCGCTGCGCGCCGGTGGGGCCGCGGCGTCGGAGCCGGCAAGACGCCACAAGACCAAGGAAACCAAGGAGAAGGAAGAGGAATGACCATCACGCTCTATTACGGATCCGGTTCACCCTACGCATGGCGCGTGCAGCTCGCGCTCGAGCACAAGGCGCTCCCCTACGAGCGCAAGGTGCTTTCGTTCTCGGCCGGCGATACACGCAAGCCCGAGTTCGTCGCGCTCAACCCGCGCCACGAAGTGCCGACGATCGTCGACGGCGATTTCGTGCTCTACGAGTCCGACGCGATCGCTGAATATCTCGAAGAGGCCTACCCCGGCCGCGGCGCGCCGCTGTTCCCGGGCGATCTGCGCACGCGGGCCACGGTGCGGCGGCTCATGCGCGAAGTCGACAACCACTCCATGAAGGCGATCGATGCGGTCACCGATTACGCCTTCTGGACCAAGCCCGAGGAGCGCGAGCCGCAGAAGCTCGCGGATGGGCGCAAGGCGGTAGCCGAGGAATTCGCGCAGATGTCGACCTATCTCAAGGGCGATTATTTCGTCGGCACGCTCTCCGCTGCCGACTTCTGGTTCTATCCTGCGGTCGCATTCATGTATCGCTGCCGTGTCAAGCTGCCGGATTTCGACGCCGACGGCTTGCTCACGCCGGCGCTCAAGAGCTGGAAGGCGCGCATCGACGCTCTGCCGTATTTCAGCAAGACGATTCCGCCGCACTGGCAGCAATCGTAGGGGGCGAGGGGCCGATGAAGTTGACGAGTACCGCATTTGTCGACGGTGGCAGGATTCCGGGCGCTTTCGCCTTCGGCGTGATCGATCCTGCCGCGCACGTGAAGCTCTCCGAGAACATGAATCCCGATCTGCGCTGGAGCGATCTGCCGTCGGGAACGAAATCGCTCGCGCTTATCTGCCACGATCCCGACGTACCCTCGCGCGGCGACGACGTGAACAAGGAGGGGCGCACGGTTCCCGCTTCGCTGCCGCGGCTCGAGTTCTTTCACTGGACGCTGGTCGATCTCCCGGCGGACACGCGACCCATCGCGCGCGGCGAGTTCTCGCGCGGCGTCACGCCGCGAGGCAAGCCGGGTCCTGGCGCGCCGCGCGGCGCGCTGCAGGGCATCAACGATTACACGGCCTGGTTCGCCGGCGACAAGGACATGGCGGGCAATTATTTCGGATACGACGGGCCGTGCCCGCCGTGGAACGACGAGCGCGTGCACCACTACGTGTTCACGCTCTTCGCGCTCGACGTGCGCAACCTCCCGCTCGCGACGGCCTTTTCCGGCCCCGATGCGCGCAAGGCGATGGCGGGGCACATCCTCGCGCAGGCGACGCTCACCGGCGTCTACACGCTCAATCCGGCGGTCAAGCTCTGAGCGGCGGCTTCCTTCGAGCAAGCGCGTTCGAGAGTCGATCCGCCGCTCACGAGAAGGGCTACCGTGTTGACGAGGCGATCCGCGCTCGCCGGAATTCTGACGCTGCTCTATCTCGTTCCCGCGCTGCTGCTTTTCGTCTTGCTGATGGTCTGTTTCACGGGCAGGGCGGTCTGCCCCGCGGGCATCTATGCGCTTCCCTTGTCTCCCATCCTCGCCTCGCTCGAATGGCCATGGGAAAAGATCGTGACGCTTGGCACGTTTTCGGGGCCGATCTGGGGGAAGGTCTTCGTGCTGTCCTCGATCCTGATCAACGCCGTCGTGATCTTCGCGTTTGGAAAGGCAGTCGAGTGGCTGACATCCGGACGCTTCGAGCGCCCACGCGTATACGCCCGGCGCGTGTTGGTGTGGCTCGGGGCCAAGACTCCCCGCTTCTTGAGCCAACTGCAGCAACCGGCCAAGGGCGCTGCTGCAATCTACCTCGTCCCAGCGCTGCTCTTGTGGATCGATTGGCAGTTCTGCTCGGGCTGGACGTGGGTCTGCAGCACACCGCGGCTCGAATCGCTCGCGGGACCCTGGGCGAGATGGATGGGCTGGACGTTGACGGGCTCGAACGCATCCGTTGAAGCCATGTTCGGCCCGTTGGGCGTGCGGTTGTTCGTGCTCGCTGCGGTCGCATTGAATGCCACTTTGATCTTTCTGGCCGTGCGTGGGTACGAGCGCATCTACAGCACGTTTCGGCACGATCCGCCCAGACTGGTTGGAATCAGCATCGCGATGGTGTACGCGATTGCAGCGCTTTTCTTCTACATCGATGCGCTGCGCTGCCAGGGGATGCTGTGCGACCTCGGCGTAATGCTTGCCGCGCTGCCGTGGTCTCTCAACGAAATGGCGCAGTCTCGGGAAGATGGACGGCCGGTCGTCCTCGGGTTCCTGGGGCTCAACACGCTCCTCGTGTACGGCGTGTCAGTGGCGCTTGGTCGGCTTGCGAAAGCGCTATTGACACGTAGCCACGCGAACAGATAGGTCAGAGCCGGCCGCGAACCAGAAATACCGCTATGATCTATGATGGGCTCCTGGACGGTTGGTGTAACGACCTTGTCATTGTATTTCGATGGGTGCCGGTGGCGGCGGTCTTGACCGTCCGCGGGCACGTTCCGTGCAACCTCGAAGGCGTGGGCAATATTCGAGGGGGAACGATGCGGTATTGGCTTGATCGCACCACCCAGATTTGCAAACGACGGACTCGTCCGAGTCCTGCCAAGGGTGGAGTTTGTATTTCTTACAACACCTGTTTCGAGGCAAGCGATGGCTGAGGTTCTGACCTCGAAGCCCGTGCGCGGGCTTCCCGCCGGCTCCGCGCTGACCGATCACGACGTCTACCTCTTCCGCGAGGGCACGCACACGCACCTCTACGAGAAGATGGGCGCGCATCCACGGGTGGTCGGCGGCGAGCGCGGCGTCGCATTCGCCGTGTGGGCGCCGAGCGCTGAAGCGGTGTCCGTCGTCGGGGATTTCAATGGCTGGGATCGCTCGCGGCACGCGCTTGTTCAGCGCCGCGACAGCTCCGGAGTGTGGGAAGGATTCGTCGCCGGCATCGGCCAGGGCGAACGCTACAAGTATCACGTCGCCTCGCGCTACCGCGGCTATCGCGCCGACAAGGGCGATCCGTACGCTTTCGCGTGGGAGCCGCCGCCGCGCACCGCTTCGGTCGTGTGGGATCTCGACTTCTCGTGGAGCGACCAGCAATGGATGGCCGAGCGCCGCGCGCTCAACGCACTCGAGGCACCGCTTTCGATCTACGAGGTGCACCTCGGCTCGTGGCGCCGCGGCGACGGGAACACGATGCTTTCCTATCGCGAGCTGGGCGCGCAGCTTGCAGCGTACGCGCTCGACATGGGGTTCACGCACGTCGAGCTCATGCCCGTGACTGAGCATCCGTTCTACGGCTCATGGGGGTACCAGACTTCCGGCTATTTCGCCCCGACCGCGCGCTACGGAACGCCGCAGGATTTCATGGCGCTCATCGACGAGCTGCACCGCCGCGGGGTCGGCGTGATCATCGACTGGGTGCCGTCGCATTTTCCGGGCGACGAGCACGGCCTCGTGTATTTCGACGGCACGCACCTGTACGAGCACGCCGATCCGCGCCAGGGCTATCATCCCGACTGGAACAGCTACATTTTCAACTATGGGCGCAACGAAGTGCGCGCGATGCTCACCTCAAGCGCACGCTTCTGGCTCGACCGCTATCATGCCGACGGACTGCGGGTCGACGCGGTGGCCTCGATGCTCTACCTCGACTACGGGCGGCGCGGAGGCGAGTGGGTGCCGAACCGGCAGGGCGGCCGCGAGAACCTCGATGCAATCGCGTTTCTGCGCCACATGAACGAATCGGTTTATCGGGATTTCCCCGACGTGCAGACCATCGCCGAAGAGTCCACGGCCTGGCCGATGGTGTCGCGTCCGACCGACGTCGGCGGACTCGGCTTCGGCCTGAAATGGAACATGGGCTGGATGCACGACACGCTTGCCTACATGGGGCGCGATCCGGTGCACCGGCGCCACCATCAGCACGAGATCACGTTCTCGATCTGGTACGCCTTCAGCGAGAACTTCGTGCTGCCGCTCTCGCATGACGAGGTCGTCTACGGCAAGCGCTCGCTGCTTTCGAAGATGCCCGGCGACGACTGGCAGCGGTTCGCCAACCTGCGGCTGCTCTTCGGCTACCAGTGGCTGCACCCGGGCAAGAAGCTCCTGTTCATGGGTGGCGAGTTCGGCCAATGGCGCGAATGGGATCACGACCGCAGCCTCGACTGGCACCTGCTTGAGATGCCGCGTCATCAGGGCGTCCAGCGCTGGGTGCGCGATCTCAATCGGGCGTACCGCGATGAGGCCGCGCTGCACGTTGCCGATTGCAACGCCGAGGGCTTCGAGTGGATCGAGCATGGCGACGCGGGCTTGAGCGTGCTCGCCTTCATGCGCCGCGCGCCCGGGGTTGACCCGGTCGTGGTCGCCTGCAACTTCACGCCGGTGCCGCGTCACAATTACCGCATCGGCGTCCCGCGCGGGGGGCACTGGGAGGAGCTCCTCAACAGCGACGCTCTCGTCTACGGAGGCAGCGGTCAGGGCAATCTCGGCGGGATCGATGCCGCTCCGGTCGCGGCGCACGGACGGTTCCACTCGATCAACGCGACGCTGCCTCCCCTCGGCATCGTCGTGTTCAAGCCAGTCTGATGGCGCGCGATCCGGCGCAGCGTGAGGTTGCGAACGGCGACGAGGAGGCGGGCTCGACGAAGCGCGGCGCGCGCACCGCGGCGCGGCGTGTGCCGGCGCCACCCGACGCGCGTACCGCGCTCCGGCGGGTGGTCATCGAGAACGTCAAGCCGCAGGTCGACGGCGGACGCTTTCCCATCAAGCGCACGCCCGGGGAGCAGGTCACCGTCGAAGCGGACGTCTTCACCGACGGCCACGACCAGATCGCCTGCCTGCTGCGTTACCGGCGAGCGGGCGGACGTGCGTGGACGGAGGCGCGCATGGCCGCGCTCGGCAACGACCGCTGGCGCGGCGAATTCACAGTATCGGAGCTCGGCCGCTACGAGTACGCACTCGCCGCGTGGATCGATGCCTTCCTATCATGGCGTCACGACTTTACGCGTCGCAAGGTGGAGGACGAGCAGGACATCGCGCATGCCTTGCGCAGCGGAGCGGCGCTCGTTGCGGCCGCGGCGCAACGGGCGGCGGCCCGCGACGCCACGCAGCTACGCGCGATAGCGAAGGCGCTCGGCGCCGCCACGCGGCTGTCCGGACGGCACGAGATCGCGCTCGGCGAAGAGCTGCTCGCGCTGATGAACGCGCACTCCGACCGCGAGCGGGAGACCGTCTTCGAGCCGCCGCTCGCGGTCGTCGTCGAGCCCGAGCGTGCGCGCTACAGCGCGTGGTACGAGCTGTTCCCGCGCTCGACGGCGAAGGAACCGAACCGGCGCGGCACGTTCGCCGATTGCGAGGCGCAGCTACCGCGCCTCGCGGCGATGGGTTTCGACGTTCTCTACCTGCCGCCGATCCATCCCATCGGCCGCGTGCAGCGCAAAGGGCGCAACAACGCGCTGGTCGCGTCCGCCGACGATCCGGGAAGCCCGTGGGCGATCGGCTCGGAGCAGGGCGGACACAAGGCGATCCATCCCGAGCTTGGAAGGCTGCGCGACTTCAAGAGGCTCGTCGCGAGCGCGCGCAAGCTCGGGATCGAAGTCGCGCTCGACATCGCGCTGCAGTGCGCGCCCGATCATCCCTACGTCAAGGCGCACCCCGAATGGTTCCGGCGGCGTCCCGACGGCAGCATCCAGTACGCCGAGAACCCGCCCAAGAAATACGAGGACATCGTCAATCCACGCTTCTATGGCGATGCCTTTCCGGCACTGTGGGATGCGCTGCGCGACGTCGTTCTGTTCTGGGTCGACGAAGGCGTGCGGATTTTCCGGGTCGACAATCCACACACCAAGCCCGCTCCCTTCTGGAACTGGATGATCGGGGAAGTGAAAAGCCGCAATCCCGAC
>DATJWL010000110.1:0-30067 GCA_035501215.1 Casimicrobiaceae bacterium | reverse complement strand
CGGTATTCTTGCTCGCCGAGCGCGGATCGAGATTCATCGAGCCCACGAAAATCGTGTCCCGGTCGATGACCGCGGTCTTGGCATGCAGCCGACCCAGCGACATGCCGGGGAAGCCCAGCCGCTTGTTCTTCTGGATGCCCGAGGGGCTCAACTCGTAGAGGTCGACACCGGCGCGCAAGAGCTCCGGCCGATAGCGCGAATAGCCGGTGTGCACGACCGGCTCGTCGTTCGATGCCAGCGAATTGGTGAGGATCGTGACCTTGACCTTGCGCTTCGTAAGCTCGGTGAACGCGGCCACGCCGCTGGGGCCGGGAATGAAATAGGGCGAGGAGATGAAAACATCGCTCTTCGAGGCCATCACCATGTCCATCACGTTCATCTGCACGCTCATCGAGCGCGCCATCTCGTCGGAGGTGGCGGTGACCTTGGCCGGAGGGTCGGCGAAAGCCACGGCCTTGCCCCAGATGAGGCCGACGCGTCCGGCCTCGAGGTCGTCGGCGATCGGGCTGTAGCCGAGGATATCGATCGGCGGCGGATGCACCGCCATCATCTGCTCGCCTTCGTCCACCAGCGCGTCGAAGCTCGTGCGCAGAGCCGCGGCGTCGAGGTCGGTATGAATGATCGACTGCACCGGATACACGTAGGGGCTGTTCCAGTACGCGTCGAAGATGCCCTCGAGCTGCGTCACCACCGAGCCGACGATGAACGCGTCCATGTCGACGAAATTCTCCGAAGCGCTGCGCATGAAGTACTCGTCGGCAAGGTTGCGCCCGCCGGCCACCGCCATCACGCCGTCGGCGATGAACAGCTTGTTGTGCATGCGGTGATTCACGCGCTGAAAGTCGAGGAGCGACGCACTGTACTTATGCAGCAGGCTGTCGCGGCCGCAGCAGAACGGATTGAAGAGGCGCACTTCCACGTTCGGGAACGCCGCTAGCCCGATGAAGAGAGGATCGCCCCCGGTCGTGTAGAGGTCGTCGACGATCAGGCGCACGCGCACGCCGCGCAGGGCGGCGTCGCGGAGGTTGCGCAGGATAAGCCGACCCGTATTGTCGTTGGCGATCTGGTAGTACTGGACATCGAGCGCGTGGCGCGCGCGCTTCGCGAGCTGGACGCGCGTGTCGAGCGCGTAGGCGCCGAGCGGCATCAGGCGGAAACCGGAAAGATCGGGTCCGGGGGGCGTCGAGTCGCGGGCGATCTTGACGAGCGGGCTGTCCGGCGAGGGCTTGAGCGCGGCGGTCGGCTCGCGCTCAGGCTGCGGCGGAAGCATCCCGCAGGCGGTCAGCAGGCTCGCGGTGAGCGCCACCGTCAGGGCCGGCCGCACCGTGCGACTAAACCGGGATAACATCATGATCGAAGCTCGCTGGAGGTCGTCATGGCCCGATTGGTCGCAACCGCTGCGTTCATGCTTACGCTCGCCGTGCCGGCGCGGGCCGCGCTCGACATCGGCGAGCGGGCCCCCGACTTCAAGGCGCAGGCTGCGCTCGCCGGCAAAGTGTACGATTTTTCGATGGCGGACGCGCTGAAGAAGGGCCCGGTCGTGCTTTACTTCTTCCAGGCCGCCTATTCGGTCGGATGCTCGCTCGAGGCTCACAACTTCGCGGAGGCGAGCGATGAGTTTGCTGCGCTCGGGGCGTCGGTCGTCGGCGTCTCCGCTGACGACATCGACACGCTGTCCAAATTCTCGGTGCAGGCGTGCCAGAACCGCTTTCCCGTGGTTTCGGACGAGAGCGAAATGGTGATCAAGTCCTACGACGCCGTGATGCAGACCCGTCCCGACTACGCGAACCGAATCTCCTATGTGATCGCTCCCGACGGCTCGATCGTCTTCCATTACATGAACCTGAATCCCGCCAAGCACGTGGAGAAGACGCTCGGCGCGTTGCGGGAGTGGGCGGCGAAGAAGAAATAGCACGTTCGGCGGGAATCCGCCCAGCGCTAGAACCGCGACCCGGGCCTGGCGAGGAAGTCAATTTCCTCCGGCGTCGATTCGCGACCGAGCACGGCATTGCGATGCGGAAAGCGTCCGAAGCGCCGGATCACCGCGGCGTGTTTTTCGACCCAGACGAGCGGATCGGCGAGGCCAGTCTCGTCGCGCAGCTGCGTGCACAACGTAATCGCGCGCTCCTGCTTTGCCAGGTCTTCGGAGTGCTCGAACGGCAGATACATGAACCAGCGCTCGACTGGGATTAACGTGCGGTCGTTGCCGCGCGCGATGGAGGCCTCGGCGGTTGCCAGCGCCAGCGGATCTCCCGCAAAGGCGCGCGCGCTGTTGCGAAAGCTGTTACGAGTGAACTGGTCGAGCAGCAGCACGCGCGCGAGCGCCGCACGCGGGGCGGACCAGTCCGTGAAACCGCCGGCGAGCGCCGTCTCGATCGCCGCCCCGAAGCGCCCGCTGATTTCGGCGTCGAACGAAGGGTTCTTGCGAAACCATTCCGGACGCGACTGCCCATAAACCGCGCTCGTCCGCGGCCCGAACCAGAAGTCGAGAATCTCGTCCTGCAGCGTCTGCACTCGCGCCGTCCTCCGTCAAGGACTGCTATAGTGCCACGGCGTCGTGCCATCCTCACGGCCCGCACTGTTTCCCGATGCGCACCTCCTACCGCGACGTCGCGCTGCTTGCTTCCTGTCAGGCGTTGCTGCTCATCAACAACGCGGGGTTGATCGCCATGAACGGCCTGGTGGGGTACGCGCTCGCCGAGAACAAGGCGTTCGCCACCGTCGGCGTAACAACCTACGTGCTCGGCTCGGCGCTCGCTGCGATGCCTGCTTCGCTGTGGATGGCGAAAGTCGGACGCCGCCGCGGCTTCATGACCGGATCGCTAGTCGCCATAGCGGGCAGCACGATTTGCGCGCTGGCGCTCGCGAACTCGAGTTTTCCGCTGTTCTGCCTCGGTACTGGCGTCCTCGGCATCTACACCGCGTTCGGCTTCCACTATCGATTCGCCGCGGCGGAGGTCGCCGCGCCGGCGTTCAAGGCGAAAGCGATCTCGCTGGTGCTCGCCGGGGGTATCGCGGGGGGTTTCCTCGGACCGGAGGCGAGCCGGTTCGCCAAGGACGCATTCGACGTGCCGTTTCTCGGCTCGTTCCTCGTGCTCTCGGCTATTGCGATCGGCGCGCTCTTCGTCCAGTCCTTCGTCCGCGTGCCCGCGCCACCGGCGAGCGATGGAGGCGGTACTGGCCGGCCGCTCGGCGAGATCGCGCGCCAGCCGGTCTTCATCGTGGCCGCACTCTCCGCGGCGCTCGGCTACGGCGTCATGAATCTCCTCATGAGCGCGACGCCGCTCGCGATGAGTTTCTGCAGCCTGCCTTACGCGGCGGCCGCATTCGTGATCGAATGGCACGTCGTCGGCATGTACGCGCCAGGTTTCGTCACGGGTACGTTGATCAAGCGTTTCGGCGTCCTCAACGTGATCATCGCTGGCGCCATGCTGCAGGCGGCCTGCGTCGCAGTTGCGCTCTCCGGCAGTCGCATCGAGCATTTCTGGGGAGCGCTCGTGCTGCTCGGCATCGGCTGGAACCTGATGTACACCGGTGGCACGACGCTTCTTACGGAGGCCTACGCGCCTGCGGAGAAGGCGCGCACGCAGGGGCTCAACGACGTCATCATCTTTGCGGTGATGGGGGTGTCGTCGTTCGCTTCCGGCGTGCTCGTCAACGCCGCCGGCTGGGAGACGATGAATGCCGGAGCGCTGCCGTTCATCACTACCGTTGCAATCGCAGCCGCCTGGTTCGCGCTCGCGCGCAGGCGCGGCGCGCGGCAGCCGGCAAGTCCATGAGCGCGGAGCGAGACGCAGTGCAGGAGTGGGTTGGCCGCACGGAAACGCGGACCGACACCATCGACGTGCGGCCGGTCGTGCTCCTCTCCGCGACGCTCGATCGCGACGATCGGCCGCCGCGCGTCGGCGACCTGCTGCCGCCGCTGTGGCATTGGCTCTATTTCCTTCCTGCCTACCGTCATGACGAGGCCGGGCCCGACGGCCACGCGAAGCGCGGCGGATTCCTCCCGCCGGTGCCTCTGCCGCGACGAATGTGGGCGGGGAGCCGCCTCGAATGGTCCTTGCCGCTTCGCATCGGCGAGGCCGTGACGCGGGTATCGCGCATCGTGTCGATCACGAGCAAGCGCGGCGCGAGCGGGGAGCTCGTCTTCGTCGTCGTCAGGCACGAGCTGTCGACCGCGGCCGGCCTCGCGCTCACCGAGGAACACGACATCGTCTACCGCGACCTCACGATGTCCGGCTCGGGAGCGGCGGCTCGCGCGCCCGAAGACGCGGAGTGGCGGCGCCGCATCGTGCCCGACGATGTCTTGCTGTTCCGCTACTCGGCGCTCACCTTCAACAGCCATCGCATCCACTACGACCGGCGCTACGTGACCGAGGTCGAGGGTTACCCCGGGCTCGTCGTGCATGGACCCCTGCTGGCCACGTTGCTCGTCGACTTGTTGCGGCGGCACGGCGCGGGCGAGACCTTGCGCCGCTTCGAATTCCGCGCCCGCCGGCCGCTCTTCGACATCGCGCCGTTCGACGTCTGCGGGCTGCCCGCCGCCGATGGGCGCACCGTCTCGCTGTGGGCTCGGGACGTCGACGGCGCCCTGGCCATGCAGGCGAGCGCGACCTTGTAAGCGAATTGCGATGAACGAGCTGCCCGCACCGGATGGCTACCAGGAATTGCGCGAGGCGCTGCGTGCGCTGTGCAGCGGCTTCGATCAGGCTTACTGGCGCAAGCTCGACGCCGAGCGCGCGTATCCGGAAGCCTTCGTCGATGCGCTCACCCGCGCCGGCTGGCTCGCAGCGCTGATACCAACGGAGTACGGCGGCTCGGGCCTGGGGCTCGCCGAGGCGTCGGTCATCATGGAGGAAGTGAACCTGTCGGGCGGCAATGCCGGAGCGTGTCACGGCCAGATGTACAACATGGGCACGCTGCTGCGGCACGGCTCGGAACCGCAGAAGCGCAAGTTCCTGCCCGACATCGCGAGCGGCAAGCTGCGGCTGCAATCGATGGCGGTGACCGAGCCTTCGACCGGCACCGACACCACAAGGCTCAAGACCACGGCGGTGCGCAGCGGCGACCGCTACGTCGTCAACGGGCAGAAGGTCTGGACTTCGCGCCTGCAGCATTCCGACCTGATGATCCTGCTCGCGCGCACGACGCCGCTCGCCGAAGTGCGGCGGAAATCCGAAGGCATGAGTGTGTTTCTCGTCGACGTGCACGACGCGCTCGCGGGCGGCAAGATGAGGGTGCGGCCGATCGACAACATGGTCAATCACGAGACCAACGAGGTTTTCTTCGACGGCCTCGAGATCCCGGTCGAGAGCCTGGTGGGCGAGGAGGGAAAGGGGTTCCACTACATCCTCGACGGGCTCAACGCGGAGCGCACGCTGATCGCGGCGGAATGCATCGGCGACGGCTATTGGTTCGTCGAGCGGGCGCGCCGCTATGCGGCAGAGCGCGTCGTCTTCGAGCGGCCGATTGGGAAGAATCAGGGCGTACAGTTTCCGATCGCCGAAACCTACATCGAGATCGAAGCGGCGAACCTGATGCGCTTCAAGGCGGCGGCCCTCTTCGATGCCGGCAAGCCCTGTGGTGCGGAGGCCAACATGGCGAAGCTTCTCGCCGCGAAGGCGTCCTGGGAGGCGGCGAATGTCTGCCTGCAGACCCACGGCGGTTTCGGCTTCGCGCACGATTTCGACGTCGAGCGCAAGTTCCGCGAAACGCGCCTCTACCAGGTCGCGCCGATCTCGACCAACCTCATTCTCTCGTACGTCGCGGAGCACGTGCTGGGGCTGCCGCGCTCGTTCTGATGCGACCGCTGGAAGGCATCCTCGTCGTCTCGCTCGAGCACGCGATCGCGGCACCGTTCTGCACGCGCCAACTCGCAGATCTCGGTGCGCGGGTGATCAAGGTGGAACGGCCCGGCGTCGGCGACTTCGCGCGCGGCTACGACGAGCGCGTGCGCGGACTCTCGTCTCATTTCGTT
Organism: Casimicrobiaceae bacterium; assembly: GCA_035501215.1. Lineage (GTDB taxonomy): Bacteria > Pseudomonadota > Gammaproteobacteria > Burkholderiales > Casimicrobiaceae > PALSA-1003. The sequence goes on along the minus strand of DATJWL010000110.1, from coordinate 24,090 downwards.
TGGGTGAATCGCTCGAAGGAAAGCCTGACGCTCGACCTCAAGCAGCCGAGGGCGCAGGAGATATTGCTCAAGCTGATCGACCGCGCGGACGTGCTGGTGCAGAACCTCGCGCCGGGCGCCGCGGCGCGGCTGGGCTTGTCGGCGCAGGCGTTGAAGAAGCGAAACGCCCGTCTCGTCGTATGCGACATCTCGGGCTACGGCGCCGACGGCCCTTACCGCGACAAGAAGGCCTACGATCTGCTGATCCAGAGCGAGGCGGGGTTTCTTTCGGTCACGGGCTCGGACACCGAGCCTGCGAAGGCCGGTTGCTCCATCGCCGACATCGCGGCGGGCATGTACGCATACACCAGCATTCTCGCCGCGCTGCTGCAGCGGGAGAAGACGGGGCAGGGCGCGCACTTCGACGTGTCGATGCTCGAAGCCCTCACCGAGTGGATGAGCTATCCGCTGTACTACGCCTTCGAGGGCGCGAGCCCGCCCGCTCGCTCTGGCGCTGCGCACGCGACCATCTATCCCTACGGGCCGTTTCGCGCCGGTGACGGCAAGACGGTGATGCTCGGTCTGCAGAACGAGCGTGAATGGGCGGCATTCTGCGCCGAAGTCCTGCAGCAGCCGGCGCTCGTGTCCGATGCGCGGTTCTCGGCGAACGCGCGCAGGCACCAGAATCGCGCGGCGCTGCAGGCGATCATTCTCGAGGTGTTCGGCAAGCTGACTGCTGCGCAGGTCGTCGAGCGGCTCGATCGCGCACAGATCGCCAACGCGCGCGTCAATGCGATGGAAGAAGTGTGGGCGCATCCGCAGCTTGCCGCGCGGGGGCGCTGGGTGGAGATCGAGTCGCCGGTGGGCGCGATTCCTGCGTTGAAGCCGCCCGGCGCGACGGCGGCGTTCGAGTACCGCATGGACGCGATCCCGGCGCTCGGCACGCACAGCGAGGCGATCCTGCGCGAGCTGGGCTACACGGATAGCGAGATCGCGGCGTTTCGCGCAAGCGGGGCGGTGTGATCGCTTCTTCTGATCAGCGACAGTTCCTTGTTCCAATGCAATGACTAAGCTACTCGCGGCCCCTGGCAGCCGCTTGCCGGGCCGCTTCGAGCTTCTTGATGTCCTCTGGCGAGAGCTTCGGCCGGTCGAGCGCGAGCGTCACGTTGATGAGCTTGCCGGTGAACGCGAACGGCGGCTGATAGTCGGCATCGTTGACGCCCGTCAGCGTGTCGGAGCCGATGTCGAGGCTCTCGTCGAACTGCAGAATGAAGGGGATCGTGTGCTCCATCTTCTGCGTCGCCACGTCCTTGCCGTCGACCTTGAGCACGCCGGTGCCTCCTTGGCCGAGGCCAGCGTAGCTGCCGAAGGCCATCGTCGCCGCACCCATGCCTTCGTACTTGAAGTCGAACTCGAGCGTGTGCTTGCCCGGCGACAGCGCCTCGGGGCCCTCCCACTGCACGGACTTGAGTCCAACCAAGTTCCAGACGAACTTCGGCTTGCCCTTTAGCAGGTAGAAACCGTAGCCGCCGAAGCGCCCACCCTGCGTCATCAGCATGCCTTCGGCGCCGCCCGGCGGCACCTCGACCTCGGCCTTGATGTTGTACGACGTATTGAGCAGGGACGGTGCGTCGCCGTTCGGGGTGCCGGCCAGCGGCGCCGTCCAGGTAAACACGGCGCGGCCGGCGGTGATGCTCGGCTTCGGGACGATCGCGCGCGCCACGAGCGAATTGTCGAGCGGCAGCACCTGGTACTTCTTCGCCTCCTGCTCGAACAGTGCCTTGAGCTGCTTCACCTTGTCGGGATGCGTCGCCGCGATGTCGTCGGCTTGCGTCCAGTCGCTGCGCAGGTCATAGAGTTCCCACTTAGTGGCGGCGAGGTCAAGTGGGGGCGCAGTGTTCTCCCACGGCCGCCGCCCGACCTTGTTGCTGAGGATCCACCCCTCGTGATAGATCGCGCGGTCGCCCATCATCTCGAAGTATTGCGTCTTGCGCGCGGAAGGCGCATTCGCATTCTTCGCGTCGAACGTGTACATCATGCTCAGGCCCTCCATGGAGCTCTGCCTGATGCCATCGACGATCTTGGGCTCCTTGATTCCGGTCGCCTGGAGGATCGTCGGCGTGATGTCGATGATGTGATGGAACTGATTTCGGATGCCGCCCTTGTCCTTGATCACGGCCGGCCACGAAATCGCCATCCCCTGGCGAACGCCGCCGAAGTGCGATGCGACTTGCTTGGTCCATGTGAAAGGCGTGTCGAACGCCCACGCCCACGGCACCGCCATGTGGTTGTAGGTCTTGTCGGTGCCCCAGATGTCGTAGAAGTACTTGAGCTGCTCCTCGACGCTGGGATTCTCGCCGTTGAACATCGCGATCTCGTTGGGCGTACCGATCATCGTGCCTTCCGCGCTCGTGCCGTTATCGCCCTCGATGTAGATGATCAGGGTGTTGTCGAGCTGGCCCATGTCCTCGACCGCCTGGATCACGCGGCCGATCTCGTTATCGGTGTAGGCGGCGTACGCGGCGAATATGTCAGCCTGCCGGATGAACAGCTTCTTCTCGTCGGCCGAGAGTTGATCCCATTCCTTCAGCATGTCGCTCGGCCACGATGTGAGCTTGGCATTCTGCGGAATTACGCCGAGCCTCTTCTGGTTCGCAAAGATCGTCTCGCGCAGCTTGTTCCAGCCGCCGTCGAAGAGGTGCATCGCGCTGATCTTGTCGACCCATTCCTTCGTTGGATGATGTGGCGCGTGCGTGCCGCCCGGCACATAGTAGACGAAGAATGGCGTGTCGGGGGTGAGTGCCTTCATCCGCTTCATGTAAGCGATCGCGTCGTCGGCCATCGCCGTCGTCAGGTTCCAGGTGCCCGGCGGTTGCCCTTGGAATGGGTAGATCTGTGTCGTGTTGCGGAACAGGTTCGGCTGCCATTGGTTGGTGTCGCCGCCCATGAAACCGTAGAAGTATTCGAAGCCCATCCCGGTCGGCCATTGATCGAACGGGCCGGCTTGGCTCGACTGGAACTCGGGCGTGTTGTGATTCTTCCCGAACCACGACGTATGGTAGCCATTGTCGCGGAGAATGCGGCCGACCGTCGCCTTGTCTTTCGTGATGATGCTGTCATAGCCGGGATAGCCGGTCGCCTGCTCGGAAACCACGCCGAAGCCGGCCGAGTGGTGGTTGCGGCCCGTGATCAGCGCCGCACGCGTCGGCGAACAGAGCGCAGTCGAATGGAAGTTGGTGTAGCGCAATCCGTTCTGCGCGATGCGGTCCAGCGCCGGTGTCGGGATCACGCCACCGAACGTGCTTGGCACGCCGTAACCGGCATCGTCGGTCATGATCAGCAGCACGTTTGGCGCGCCCTTCGGCGGCACAATCCGCGCCGGCCAGTACGGCTTCGACTGCTGCGCCGTCTCGCCTATGACGCCGCCGAACTTCTGCGGCGGCAGCGGTAGTTGGCTCCCGTCAATCGACATAGTGGCCGCGGGGGAGCCTGGCGTACCGGTAATCTGCTGCGCGCCCGACTGTGCCGCGCTGAAGAGGATTGTGGCCATTGCGCTGACCAGCGCCGCCACGCGAGTTTTCATCAATTCTCTCTCCGTGCTGAGCAAAAACGGCGATTTATACTCGATAACGCCCTGGACGGTCGAGCGAGCGTCAAGAAATATGGCCTGTCTTGATCTGGATCAAACTGTGATCCGCGAGAGGCGCGCCATGTCGCGCATCCTGCCTGCAGCGTGCGTGGCAGGTGCGATAGGCTGAATGACTGGGTCGGTTTCCGACGGTCGGGCGAAGGTCGCTGACCGGCCAGAAGCAATGGGATGGACCCCTCCTCACCCGAACGGCATCGAAGTGCCAGACTGGAAGTGTCATCAACCAGTCGACGGAGAGAAGAGGTCCACCATGAAGCTTATGCGCGTTGGCATTGATTTGGCAAAGTCGGTCTTTCAGGTGCATGGGGTCGATCGCCACGAGCGGGTGGTATGGCGGCGGAAACTGACGCGCGCGAATTGGCTCAGAGTCTTCCTCGAGACGGTTGAGCCGGGTTGCGAGGTTGGCATGGAGGCGTGCGGCGGTGCGCATCACTGGGCGCGCTTGTTGCAGGCGCGTGGCTATAGCGTGAAGCTGATCGCGCCGCAATTCGTGAAGCCGTATGTGAAGAGCAATAAGAATGACGCCAATGATGCCGAGGCGATTTGTGAGGCGATGAGCCGCCCGAACATGCGCTTTGTGGCGGTGAAGAGCGTAGCCCAGCAGGATGTCCAGGCAGTTCATCGAGTGCGCGCCGAGATAAGCAAGCAGCGCAAGGCGAAGGGCAATCAGATCCGCGGCCTGGTGTCCGAATACGGGCTGGTCGCGCCGAAGGAGTTGGTGCACTTGCGTGCGGCAATTCCCGCCTGGCTAGAAGATGCCGAAAACGGGTTGACGGGACGGTTTCGGCGACTATTGAACGCGCTGTGGCACGATTTGCACGCATTGGACCAGCGCATGATCGAGCTCGATCATGAGATCGCGCAGATTGCCTCCGCCGATCCCGTGGTCAAGCGGCTGCAGCAACTGCGCGGTGTCGGCCCGCTCATCGCAACAGCATTAGTGGCGACAGTCGGTGATGTGAGGCAATTTGCCAACGGTCGACAGTTGGCGGCCTCGCTCGGCCTGACCCCAAGGCAGAACAGCTCAGGAGGCAAGGAGCGGCTGCTCGGGATTAGTAAACGCGGCGACGCGTACCTGCGCACGTTGCTCGTCCACGGTGCACGATCTGCGTTGAGGACGGCCCAGAACAAAGAGGACAGACTCAGCCGGTGGGTCAGCCGGATCGCCACAACTCGCCATCACAATGTGGCGGCCGTCGCGTTAGCCAACAAGACAGCGCGCATTGCCTGGGCCATGATGAAGGACGGGACGGACTATGCGCCGGACCGGGCTGCAGCCTGAACATCGTACCGACCACTCCACGACGATTGCATAGCAAACCGCTTGATGGCTCACAGGTCGAACCGGCGTCAGCAAAACCCAACAATGTCCAGGGCCATCAAGGCCGACAAAGCGATAGGGAGCTGGCGTGCGAATAGCCCATCATGGCCCGACATCGATTGTTCGATGCGCGGTTAGAGGCCGGATATACGTGAGCAGTCGTACCTTGAAAGCCAGAAAACGGCGAGCTTGCAACCGAGGAGGGGTCCATATACGGACATTTGCAGCGAGGAAGCTTACTGAATAACCTCATCGGCACGCTGAAGCAGCGACTGCGGCATGTTTACGCCGAGCGTCTTAGCGGTCCTAAGATTTATGACCAGTTCGATATCTGTGGCCTGCTGTACGGGCAGGTCGGCTGGCTTCTCCCCGTTTAGGATTCGGCCGGTATAGAGACCCAGTCTTCGCGTGGCGTTTAGGAAGTTTGATCCATAGCTCATCAGGCCGCCCGCCACTGCGTTTTCCCGATACGCGTACATTGTCGGCACCGCGTAACGAAACGCCAGAGAGCTAAGTTGATTGCGTTGGATCATGAAATAGCTTTCACTGTTAGTCAGAAGTGCACCAGCCTTTTCGCGGACCAGCGTCGCAAAGGCCGCTTCGATTTCGCCTGGATTGGTTGCATTGAGAACCAATAGATCCAACCCAATGCGACGTGCCGTTTGTCGAGCTTCTCTTGTGTCGGCTGCCGCCAATGCCGCGTTGGCAGGATTGGTAAGAAATGCGATCCGCGGCGTTTCGGGTAGCAGTTCACGCACCATCTCAACGCGCTTGGCCGTTACTGCGGTTTGAAGGGCGGTGAGGCCCGTGAGGTTGCCGCCTGGATGATTCAGGCTTGCGACCAAGCCTACTTCGACAGGGTCGGAGCCCAGAGAAAAAACGATCGGGATCGTTTGGGTTGCCGACTTGGCGGCAAACGCCGACGCAGTGGTGTTAGGTATGGCAATCACGTCAACCTGGCGCTTAACCAAGTCGGCCGCCAACTCCGGCAGTCGATCGAAACGCCCCTCCGCATAGCGGAATTCAATTTCCACGTTTTGACCCTCGCGGTAGCCACTTTCAGCCAAGCCGCGGCGGAAATATTCAAGGTATTCGACGGAATCGCCGGATGACCAGCCACTGAGAAAGCCGATCACGGGCATTGCCTTCTGCTGAGCGAACGCCGCTAGCGGCCATGAGACCGCCGCGATACCGACCAAACTGTTGAAGTCACGCCGCCTCACCGGACTCCCCCTGAGGCTACCCAGCCGTAGTGTAGCGGCTCAGCAGGCTTTGTTGAACAGACGGGCGCAGTGTCCGCTTCGGGTTGCGGATTCAACTGGTGGATGCAACACACTATGACCTGAGCAATCAGAGGAGTGTTGCAAATGAGACCTCGGATCCATTACACGGAGGGCCAGAAGGCGCTGATGTGGGAGCGCTGGCAGAAAGGTGAGTCCCTGCAGCAGATCGCTCAGTTGTTTGATCGGAACCACTCGTCGATACAGGGAGTTCTGGCCGCCACCGGCGGGATCCGTCCGGCCCCACGATGCCGCTCCCGATGGGCGCTGATCCTGGCCGAACGCGAAGAGATCTCGCGTGCAGTGGTTGCAGGTCATTCCATCCGTTCGATAGCAGCGCAACTCGGCCGAGCGCCCTCCACGATCAGTCGGGAGATCAAGCGCAACGGTGGCCAAGCATGCTACCGAGCGAGTCAGGCCGAAGAGTCCGCCTGGGATCGAGGTCGTCGCCCCAAGACCGGTAAACTGGCGGCGAACCGAGCGCTGGCGCGCATGGTGGCCGGCAAGCTCCAACGGCGATGGTCACCGGAGCAGGTTGCCGGTTGGCTCAAGCGCACCTACCCAGACGATACGAGCCGTCAGGTGTCACCCGAGACCATCTATCGCAGCCTGTTCATCCAGGCCCGCGGCGCTCTGAAGAAGGAACTGGTGGAGCATTTGCGGCGCAGTCGCGTGATGCGCCGTTCTCGCCATCACACCCAGAAGACGGACCAGCACGGCCGAATCACCGACACCGTCTCGATCAGCGAGCGTCCGGCCAGCGTGGAAGACCGAGCGGTACCCGGGCACTGGGAAGGCGACCTGTTATTCGGCAGCAAGAACAGCCAGATTGCGACCCTGGTCGAGCGCCATACCCGCTATGCGATGCTAGTCAAGGTTACCGGCAAAGATACGGACACGGTCATCAACGCGTTGATCAAGCATGCGCGCAAGTTACCGGAGGAACTCTATAAGTCGCTGACCTGGGACCGGGGCAAGGAAATGGCTGACCACAAGCGGTTCACCTTGGCCACGGACATCCAGGTCTACTTCTGCGATCCGCAGAACCCCTGGCAGCGGGGCACCAATGAGAACACGAACGGACTATTGCGACAGTATTTCCCAAAGGGAACCAACCTATCGGGCTACTCCCAAGCGAAGCTCAACGCCGTGGCAAGGCAATTGAACGAGCGCCCAAGAAAGACACTAAACTACGCAACACCCGCCGAACGATTTCACCAAACTGTTGCATCGATCGGTTGAATCCGCAGTCGGGAGCAGTCGTTAGCCTTTTACTCACACGTCGTTCACGCCGTCTGCCACGACCCAACCGCCGTCGACACTGCCCGACAGCATCTGGCCGATGTCCTCGCTAACTTCCTTCTCGATCAGCGCGTTCAGCTTGGCGTTCATCGCTTCGAGAAGCTCGCGATGCTTGTCCCGGTCCACCGCGAGATTGTTGCGCTCGAGTGCATCGTTCTCCAGATCGAACAGCTCGACTTCGTTCAGTTTGAAGAGCGCAACGAGCGTCGCTAAAGGGGGGGCTTGTGCGCGGCCACTCGTGTGTTGAGTGGCCGCCGCAAATTCGACATCCTCCCACTGGTCGGATGTCGCCACTCGACGACCGAATTGCGCCACGGCGCCGAGCTGCCGCGGCACACCGCCCTAGCCGGGCGCCGAGGAAGGGAATTTCCAGTACACTTCGTAGAGCGTCTTGTTCACGCTTGTCTGGGCGTGCGCCTTGAGCGCTTCGCCGAGCGCCTGCGATTCCGCTGGAGTCGGGACGATCTCGCCCGGGCGGACGTGCACGAAAAGAACGTCACGGCCGTCGTCGACTATGACCGAGCGTAGCTCGGCATCGACCCCCTTCCCGGCGAGGAAGGCGCGCGCCGCGCGCTCGAGCACGGGATCGGAGGCGTCGATCAGCAGTCGCCGGTTGAGCGCGGCGAGGAAGAGCGCCATCGCGCCGAGCAGCACCCCCACCGCGATGGCAATGACGGCGTCGAACACGGGCCGCGGTCCGAACGCGAACGAAATGCCGGCGACGAGCAGCGTCAGGAGAATGCCGAGCAGCGCGACCGCATCCTCGAGCAGCACGGCCAGCACCGTCGTGTTGTTGCGGTTCGCAGTGACGTTTCGCCAGCCGCCGATCTCGCGCAGCGCGACGACGAACGTGAAGGTTTCCAGCGCGAGCGCGAAGACGAGCAGCCCGAGCACAAGCATCGTGAATGGCTGCACAGGCGCGTTCGCTAGAAACGCGTGCACGCCGTGATAGAGGTTGACGCCGCAGCCGACGAAGAAGACGCTGACGGCGGAAACCAGCGCCCAGAAGAACTTCTCCTGGCCGCGGCCGAACGGATGCAGCTTGTCCGGACCGCGCCGGCCACGGATCTCGCCGATCTTCAACAGCACCTGGTTGGCGACGTCGGCGACCGAATGGATCGTCTCGGCGAAAAGCGTCGGCGAGCCGGTGACCAACCAGCCGAAGCCCTTCGCGGCCGCAATCGCCGTGTTGGTGCCGATCGAAACGCTTACCGAGGACGACATCGTATCTGGCGCGTACTTACCGCCGCACGCCGGTCCTCAGGTGCGGATCTGTCCGCTGCCGAGGACGACCCACTTCTGACTGGTCAGGCCCTCGAGTCCCACCGGCCCGCGCGCGTGCAGCTTGTTGGTCGAGATGCCGATCTCGGCCCCCAGTCCGTATTCGAAGCCGTCGGCAAAGCGAGTCGACGCGTTGACCATGACCGAGCTGGAGTCGACCTCGCGCAGGAAGCGCATGGCGTTGGCGTAGTCCTCGGTGACGATCGCGTCGGTATGCTGCGAGCCGTACCTCGCGATGTGCTCGATCGCGGCATCGAGCGAAGGCACGACACGCACGGCGAGGATCGGCGCGAGATATTCTGTCGTCCAGTCTTCTTCGGTCGCGGGCTTCATGCCAGGAACGAGGGCGCGGCTCGCCGCATCGCCACGCAGCTCGACTTTTTTCGCCGCGTAGATCTTCGCGAGCGGCGGGAGCACGCGGGGCGAGATCTTCTCGTGCACGAGCAGCGTCTCCATCGTGTTGCAGGGACTGTAGCGCTGCGTCTTCGCGTTGTCGGCGATGCGCACCGCCATGTCGAGATCGGCGGACTCGTCGATGAAGACGTGACACACGCCGTCGAGGTGCTTCAGCACCGGCACCGTCGCCTCATCCGCCACGCGCCGGATGAGCGCCTTGCCGCCGCGCGGCACGAGCACGTCGACGTAGCGATCCATCGTCGCCAGCATGCCGACCACCGCGCGATCGGTGGTCGCGAGCACCTGCACCGCGTCTTGCGGAAGCCCAGCCGAGCGCAAGCCCTCGTGCACGCACGCGCCGATCGCCTGGTTCGATTTGAAAGCCTCGGTGCCGCCGCGCAGGATGCAGGCGTTGCCCGACTTGAGGCACAGGCCCGCGGCGTCCGCGGTGACGTTCGGCCGCGACTCGTAAACGATGCCGACCACGCCGAGCGGCACGCGCATGCGGCCGACCTGGATACCGCTGGGGCGATACTTGAGATCGCTCACTTCACCGACAGGATCGGGAAGCGCGGAAATCTGTCGCAATCCTTCGGCCATCGCGGCGACCGTCGCCGGCTTCAGCGTCAATCGGTCGACGAACGCAGCATCTTCGCCCGCCACTAGAGCGGCGGCGACGTCTTCGGCGTTGGCCTCGAGCAGGCGTTTCGCGTCGCGCTCGACTGCCGCGGCGGTCGCCTCGAGCGCGGCGTTCTTCGCCCGAGTCGACGCCCGCGCCAGCTCTCGCGCCGCAGCGCGGGCGCGCTCGCCGACGTCGCGCATGTACGTCGCGAGATCAAGCCCGGGAACGCTGAGATTGGTCATCGAGCGCATTCTAGCGCGCTAAAACTTGTGCGCGTCGAGCGTCTTCACGCCCTTATCGGTTCCGACCAGGATCACGTCGGCGCCGCGCCGCGCGAAGAGGCCGTTGGTCACGACTCCGGCGATCTGATTGATCTTTGCCTCCATGTCCGCCGGATTGAGAATGCGCAAATCCTCGACGTCGAGGATGATGTTGCCGTTGTCGGTGGCGTAGTCCTGCCGGAGCTGCGGCGAGCCACCGAGCTTCACCAGCTCGTGCGCAACGTGACCGCGCGCCATGGGAATGACCTCCACGGGCAGAGGGTACCCTCCCAGCACGCTCACGACTTTCGACTCGTCCACGATGCACACGAACTTCTTGGCCACCGCAGCGACGATCTTCTCGCGCGTGAGCGCGCCGCCGCCGCCTTTGATCATGGCGCCATGCTGGGTGGTCTCGTCCGCCCCGTCGATGTAGACCGGAAGCTCGTCGACTGCAGTCAGCTCGACGACCGCGATGCCGTGCTTCTTCAGCCGGTCGGCGGTCGCAATGGAGCTTGCAACAGCGCCCTTGATGCGCCGTTTGACTTTCGCGAGCTCGTCGATGAAGAAGTTCGTCGTCGAGCCGGTGCCCACACCTATATATGCGTCGTCGACAAGGTACTTGATCGCCTCGCGGGCGACGAGCTGCTTCTGTTCGTCCTGGGTCATGATCCCTCTATTTCTTCCGCATTGGCGGCAGATCGGTGCACACGCCCTCGAAGACTTCGGCCGCGAAGCCCACCGACTCGGAGAGCGTCGGGTGTGGATGAATCGTCTTGCCGATGTCGACGGCGTCGGCGCCCATCTCGATCGCGAGCGCGATTTCGCTGATGAGATCGCCGGCGCGCGTGCCGACGATGCCGCCGCCGACGATGCGGTGGGTCTCGGCGTCGAAGAGGAGCTTGGTAAGACCTTCGTCGCGGCCGTTGGCTATGGCGCGCCCCGATGCGGCCCACGGAAACTGCGCCTTCTGTACCTTTGCGCCCTTCGCCTTGGCCTCGTCCTCGGTCAGTCCGACCCACGCCACTTCGGGGTCGGTGTATGCGACCGAAGGAATCACGCGCGCGTCGAAGAACGATTTCTCGCCCTTGGCCGCCTCCGCCGCGACGTGCCCCTCGTGCACCGCCTTGTGCGCGAGCATCGGCTGCGCGGCGATGTCGCCGATCGCGAAAATGTGCGCGACGTTGGTGCGCATCTGGTTGTCGGTCGGAATATGGCCACGGTCGGTGACGGCCACGCCCGCCTTTTCCGCGCCGATCTTCTTCCCGTTGGCGCTGCGCCCGACCGAGAGCAGGACGAGATCGTAGAGCTGCGCGTCCTTGGGCGCCTGCTCGCCTTCGAAGCTCACGTACAGCGCGTCCTTCCTCGCTTCGATGGCAGTCGTCTTGGTCTTCAGCATGACGCGATCGAAGCGCGGCTTGTTCATCTTCTCCCACACTTTCACCAGATCGCGATCGGCGCCGAGCATCATGCCGTCGAGCATTTCGACCACGTCGAGCCGCGCGCCAAGCGTCGAGTAGACCGTGCCCATCTCGAGCCCGATGATTCCTCCGCCGACGACGAGCATCCGCTTGGGCACGGCCGCAAGCTCGAGCGCTCCGGTCGAATCGACGACGCGCGGGTCGTCCGGAGCGAACGGCAGACGTATCGACTGCGACCCCGCGGCGATGATCGCTTTCGCAAAGTGGATGACCTTCTTCCCGCCGGTCTTCGACTGCCCGGGCCCGTCGGTCAGCTCGACCTCGACGTGATGCGGATCGAGAAACGAGCCGTAGCCGCGCACGACTTCCACCTTCCGCGCCTTCGCCATGCCCGAGAGTCCGCCCGTGAGCTTTCCGACGACCTTGTTCTTCCACGCGCGCAGCTTGTCGAGATCGACCTTGGGCGCGGGGTAGGCGATACCATGCTCGGAAAGCGCCGCCGCTTCGTCCATCACCGCCGCGATGTGCAGGAGCGCCTTCGACGGAATGCATCCCACGTTGAGGCACACGCCGCCCAGCGTCGAATAGCGCTCGACGAGGACCGTCTTCATCCCGAGATCGGCGGAGCGAAACGCAGCGCTGTAACCGCCGGGGCCCGAGCCGATGACGATCATCTCGCACTCGATGTCCGCCTTGCCCGAGTAGGTCGCAGCGCCCGGTGCGGGTGCACCGCTGCCCGGTCTTCCGCCGGGGGGAGCGGATGGCGTCGCGCTTGCTTTCGCGCCGGGAGAAGTCGGCTGGGAGGACGGCGTCTGCGCCTGGGTCTTTGGCGCTGCCGCCGCGCCCGCGGCGACCGTGTCGAGCATGACGATCACGCTTCCTTCGCTCACCTTGTCGCCGAGCTTGACCTTCACCTCCTTCACCGTTCCGGCAGAGGGCGAGGGCACGTCCATCGTCGCCTTGTCGGATTCGAGCGTAACGAGCGGGTCTTCCGGCTTCACGGAGTCGCCGGGTTTCACGAAGACCTCGATCACCGGCACGTCCTTGAAGTCACCGATGTCGGGGACCTTGACTTCGATCTGGCTCACGAGTCTCGTCCTCGGGTAGCGGGATGCGTTATTTGATTTCGCGCGTGAAGGCGCACGACAGAGGCTTCAGAGCACGACCCTCCGCATGTCGCCGAGCAGGCTCACGAGATAGGTGTTGAAGCGCGCCGCCGCGGCACCGTCGATCACGCGGTGATCATACGAGAGGGACAACGGCAGGATGAGCCGCGGCGCGAACTGCTTTCCGTCCCACACCGGGCGCATGTTCGAGCGGCACACGCCGAGGATCGCTACCTCGGGTGCGTTGATAATCGGCGTGAAGTACGTGCCGCCGATGCCGCCGAGGCTCGAGATCGAGAGGCATCCGCCCTGCATGTCGGCCGGCCCAAGCTTGCCTTCGCGCGCCTTGGCGGAAAGCTCGCCCATCTCCTTGGCGATCGCCAGCACGCCCTTCTGGTCGGCGTTCTTCACCACCGGGACCACGAGGCCGTTGGGCGTGTCGGCGGCGAAGCCGATATTGAAGTAACGCTTGTAGACGAGGTTGTCGCCGTCAAGCGAGGCGTTGAACTCCGGGAACTTCTTCAGCGCAGCTACGCACGCCTTGATCAGGAAGGCGAGCATCGTGACCTTGATGCCGGATTTCTCGTTCTCCTTGTTGAGCTGCACGCGGAAAGCTTCCAGCTCGGTGATGTCGGCGTCTTCGCAATTGGTGACGTGCGGAATCATCACCCAGTTGCGGTGCAGGTTCGCGCCGGAGATCTTCTTGATCCGTGACAACGGCTTCGCCTCGATCGGCCCGAACTTGGCAAAGTCGACCTGCGGCCAGGGCAGCAGCCCGAGCGCGGCACCGGTGCTTGGCGCCGCGGGTGCACCCGCGCTCATCACCTGCTTGACGTAGCCCTGGACGTCTTCCTGCAGGATGCGATCCTTCGGCCCCGTGCCCTTCACCTTGGAGAGGTCGACGCCCAATTGGCGCGCGAAGGCGCGCACCGAGGGCGAAGCGTGCGCGCTCTTGAACGACTCGGCGTCGATGGGCGCGGCTGCAGGGGCTGCGGCGACCGGCGTCTCTGGTTTCTTCTCTCGTGGCGGAGGCGCGGGCCCAGGTGCCGATGGTGCGGCTGGAGGCGGTGCCGACTTACGGCCGCCGGCGGCAGCGAGCGTGAGAATGACGCTTCCTTCGCTCACCTTGTCGCCGACCTTCACCTTCAGCGCCTGCACCGTACCGGCCGAGGGCGCAGGCACGTCCATCGTCGCCTTTTCCGATTCGAGTGTGATCAGCGCGTCCTCGGCCTTGACCGCGTCACCGGGCTTGACGAAGACCTCGATGACGGGCACGTCCTTGAAATCGCCGATGTCCGGAACCTTGACCTCGATCGTCTCTTCCGCGCCTCGCGCGCTCGGAGCAGCTTGCACCGCCTTCGCGGCGGCAGGCGCGGGCGGCGCGGAAGGAGCCGAACCGGACGGTGCAGCACCCGCTCGTGCGCTCGGCGGAGAGGTTTGAGCCGACGATGGCGCCGCAGGTTTCGCGGCGCCGGCCCCGGCACCGTCTGCATCGATCGTAAGCAGAACGCTTCCCTCGCTCACCTTATCGCCGACCTTCGTCTTCAGGTCCTTGACGACGCCGGCCGCCGGCGAGGGCACATCCATCGTCGCCTTGTCCGACTCCAGCGTGACGAGCGAGTCCTCCGGCTTGACCGTGTCGCCGGGCTTGACGAGCACCTCGATGACCGGCACGTCCTTGAAATCGCCGATGTCCGGGACCTTGACTTCGATGGTGCTCATCGTCACACCAGCCACGGCGCGGGCTTGGCCGCGTCGATGTCATATTTCTTCATCGCATCAGCGACTCTCGCCGCCGGCAGCGTTCCTTCGTCTGCGAGTGCCCTGAGCGCGGCGATCGCGATGTAGTGCCGGTCGACTTCGAAGAAGCGCCGCAACTTCTCGCGCGTGTCCGAGCGTCCGAAGCCGTCGGTGCCGAGCACGACGTAGCGGCGCGGCACGAGCGCGCGGATCTGCTCGGCAAAGGCGCGCGCGTAGTCGGTCGAGGCGATCACCGGGCCCTGCGTGTCCTTGAGGCAGGTCTCGACGTAAGAGAGCTTCGGCTTGGCCGTCGGATTGAGCAGGTTCCAGCGCGCGACCGCGTTGCCCTCGCGCGCGAGCTCGGTGAACGACGGGCAGCTCCAGAGATCCGCCTCGACGTCCCAGTCCTTCTTCAGGAGATCCGCCGCGGCCGTCGCTTCGCGCAGGATCACACCGCTGCCGAGGAGCTGCACGCGCGCCCCCTTCGTTTTCTTTTCGCCGGAGCGCAGCAGGTACATTCCCTTGATGATGCCGGGCGCCGCGCCCTCCGGCATGGCGGGATGAGCGTAGTTCTCGTTCATCAGAGTCAGGTAGTAATAGACGTCTTCCTGCTCTGCGTACATCCGCCGCAGTCCGTCCTGGATGATCACGGCGACCTCATAGCCGAAGGTCGGATCGTAGGACACGCAGTTCGGCACCGTCGCCGAGATGAGATGCGAATGCCCGTCCTCGTGCTGCAATCCCTCGCCGTTCAGGGTCGTGCGTCCCGCCGTGCCTCCCAATAAGAAGCCGCGCGAGCGCATGTCGCCGGCGGCCCAGGCGAGATCGCCCACGCGCTGGAAGCCGAACATCGAGTAGAAGATGTAGAACGGGATCATTTGCACGCCGTGCGTGGAGTACGCGGTCGCAGCTGCCATCCAGTCGCACATCGCGCCGGCCTCGTTGATGCCTTCCTGCAGGATCTGCCCGTCCTTGGTCTCCTTGTAGAACATGAGCTGGTCGGCGTCCTGCGGCGTATAGAGCTGGCCGCGCTGATTCCAGATGCCGAGCTGGCGGAACATGCCTTCCATGCCGAAGGTGCGCGATTCGTCAGGCACGATCGGGACGATGTGCCTGCCGATGTTCTTGTCACGGATGAACGTCTGCAGGACCTGCACAAACGCCATCGTGGTGGAGATCTCGCGATCCTCCGTGCTCTTGAGGAAGCGTTCCAGCGCCGCGAGCGTGGGCACGACGAGCGGCGGCGCCTTGCGTCGCCGCGAAGGCAGGAACCCGCCGAGGTCCATGCGCCTCGCCCTCATGTACTCCGCCTCGGGCGATCCCGCCGGGAAAGTGAGGTAGGGAACCTTCTCGATGTCGGCGTCGGTCACCGGAAGCTCGAAACGGTCGCGCATGGCACGGATCGAGTCGACCGACATTTTCTTCTGCTGGTGCGTGATGTTCTGCGCCTCGCCCGCCTCGCCCATCCCGTAGCCCTTGATGGTCTTGGCGAGGATCACCGTGGGCTGTCCCTTGTGGTTGATCGCCGCGTGATAGCCGGCGTAGACCTTGAACGGATCGAGCCCGCCGCGATTCAGGTGCCAGATGTCTTCGTCGGTCCAGTCGGCGACCAGCTCCTTCAGCTCCGGCGTGTTGAAGAAATATTCGCGCACGTAGGCGCCGTTCTTCGACTTGAAGGTCTGGTACTCGCCGTCGACGCATTCCATCATGCGCCGCGCGAGGATGCCATTCTTGTCGCGTGCGAAGAGCGCGTCCCAGCGCGTGCCCCAGATAACCTTGATGACGTTCCACCCAGAGCCGCGGAAGTCGCTCTCCAGCTCCTGGATGATCTTGCCGTTGCCGCGAACGGGGCCGTCGAGGCGCTGCAGGTTGCAGTTCACCACGAAGATCAGATTGTCGAGCATCTCGCGGCCGGCCATGCCGATGGCACCCATCGACTCCGGCTCGTCCATCTCGCCGTCGCCGCAGAAGCACCAGACCTTGCGGCCCTCGGTGCTCACCATGCCGCGGTCCTGCAGGTACTTCATGAAGCGCGCCTGGTAGATGGCCATCAGCGGCCCCAGGCCCATCGACACGGTCGGGAACTGCCACACGTCGGGCATGAGCCAGGGATGGGGATACGACGAGATGCCCTTGCCGTCGACCTCCTGTCGGAAGTTGTCCATCTGTTCTTCGGTGAAGCGGCCCAGCATGAACATCCGGGCGTAGATGCCCGGAGAGGAATGGCCCTGGATGAACACGAGATCGCCGCCGTGGCTCTCTGAAGGCGCGTGCCAGAAGTGGTTGTACCCAACGTCGTAGAGCGTGGCCGCCGAGGCGTAGCTCGCGATATGCCCGCCGACGTTGGTGTGCTTGTTGGCGCGCACCACCATCGCCATCGCGTTCCAGCGTGCGTAGTTGCGGATCTTTTCTTCGATCGTCTGGTCGCCCGGCATCTTCGGCTGCCGGTCAACCGGGATGGTATTGATGTAGGCCGTGTTGGCCGAAAAAGGAATGTAAGCCCCGCGGCGGCGCGCACGGTCGATGACCTGCTCGATCAGATACTGAGCGCGGTCGGCGCCCTCATGCTCGAGAACGCCGTCGATCGCATCGAGCCATTCCCGCGTTTCCTGGGGATCGACGTCCGGTGACATATCCATTAGGGGACTCCTTGCGGCAGGCTGTCGCGGGCTGGGGTCAGGGGCCGACGTGATCCGGCCGCTTCGTTTGTTCGGCTCGTTGCTAGCGCGCGGCGCCGAGGACTCGCATCTGGCAGGCGCTCGCGAAAGCTAAGCGCCGTGAAGCGATGCTACCACGCAGGGCGGGGCGGTTCTAGGCGGGTCGGGACATCGACCCGCTCGCCTATCGTGCTGGGTACAGACGTGCGACGGTCCGCGACTCGGTGACGATGGCGTCCAGCGCAAAGTCGTGCGGCGCGGTGGGTACCTCGTCGACGATCTGCAGCTCGAACGCCCCGGCCACGCGCGCCGCCGAGCGCGGCAGCGTCGGCAGCAGGCGGTCGTAATAGCCTCCGCCGTAACCGACGCGGTGGCCGCGGACATCGAAGGCGACGCCCGGCACGAGCACCCAGTCGATCGACTCGAGCGGCACCGGCGGGGACTCGGCGCTCGGCTCCGGAATGCCACGGTAGCCGGGGAGAACCTCGCGCGAGAGATCGCATACGGCGTGGATGTCGAGCATGCGCCGCGCGAGATTGACGCGCGGGACGGCGGCGGTCTTCCCGCGTTCGAGCACCGAGGCCAGCAGCAGGCGGGTGTCCCATTCGCTGCCGAAAGGAAGCGTGAGCAACACGACGCGCGCCGCGATGAAGTCGGGGCGCGCCGTTAGGGTCTTTGCGATCGCCGCGCTCGCCTCGGCACGGCGCTCTGCCGACAGCGCATCGCGCGCCTGCAGGATACGCTCGCGCAGCGCGCGCTTCGCCTCGCGCAGCGCGCCTCCGGCGGTCGGCCCGGTCCCGGCGGATGAAGGCATGCGTCGATACTAGCGTATCGGCGCGCGTCCCGGCGCCGGCTTATAATCGCAAGCTCTCGTTACACCTCCGCTCAGATCCCATGCAGCACAGCCACCAGCACCACCGCGAGCGGCGTTCGCGCCTGATCGAAGCCATGCGCGCGCAAAGCGGCAGAGGGATCGCCGCGATCCCCACCGCGCCGGAGGCGATCCGCAACGCCGACACGCACTATCCATACCGGCCGGACAGCCATTTCTACTATCTCTCGGGCTTTGTCGAGGCTGAGGCGGTCGTCGTGCTATTGGCGGGAGCCGAAGCGGGCGACTCGCGGCAGGTGCTCTTCTGCCGCGACAAGAACGCGGAGCGCGAAATCTGGGACGGCTTTCGCTACGGTCCGGACGCCGCGCGCGAGGTCTTTGCCTTCGACGAGGCGTATTCGATCACCGAACTTGCGGCGAAGCTCGCCGACTGGACGGCCGACCGCCCGGCGATGTACACGCCGGTGGGGCTCTACCCCGCCTGGGATCATCTCGTCACCGCGACACTCAACGAAGTGCGTAACCGCGTCCGCACCGGCATTGCCGCGCCGGAGGCGATCGTCGACGTGCGCTCGCTGGTATCGACGATGCGCCTGGTCAAGGACGAGCAGGAGCTGAAGCTTTTGCGGCGGGCCGCCGAAATTTCCAGCGGCGCGCACCGCCGCGCCATGGCGCGCGCCCAACCCGGTTGGTACGAGTACCAGGTCGAGGCGGAGCTCGCGCACGAGTTCCTGCGCTTCGGCGCACACTCGCCGGCTTATCCGTCGATCGTGGCGTCGGGGCCGAACGCCTGCGTGCTGCATTACCGCGACAACGATCGCGAGCTCCAGCCGAACGATCTCCTGCTGATCGACGCCGGCTGCGAGTTTCATGGTTACGCCTCGGACATCACGCGCACCTTTCCGGTGAGCGGAAAGTTCAGCGGAGCGCAGAAGGCGATCTACGAACTGGTGCTCGCGGCGCAGCTCGCCTGCATCGACGCGGTGCGGCCGGGCCGGTTGTTTCACGACTACCATCAGGTAGCAGAGCGCGTGCTCGCGCAGGGGTTCATCGATCTCAAGCTGTGCGAGGGATCGCTCGACGCGGTGCTCGAATCGGGTGCATACAAGCAGTTCTATATGCACCGCGCCGGGCACTGGCTGGGGCTCGACGTGCACGACGTCGGCTTGTACCGCGTCGACGGCGCGTCCCGCGCGCTGGAGCAAGGAATGGTGCTCACCGTCGAGCCCGGCTGCTACATCCGCCCGGCGGACAACGTGCCGGAGGAATTCTGGGACATCGGCGTGCGCATCGAGGACGACGTGCTCGTGACCGCCACGGGCAGCGAGAACCTCACTGCCGGCACGCCCAAGTCGGTCGGCGAAGTCGAAGCCGCATGCGCGCGATGAAAGATGCTGCATGACCTGGTGATCGTCGGCGCGGGCCCGGTTGGCGCCGCGACCGCGCTAGGGCTCGCCGACAGCGAGCTCAGCGTCGTCACGCTCGACGCGCGCGCGGAAGGGAAGATCGGCCGCAGCGACCGCTCGCTCGCCCTCTCGCACGGGTCGCGTCTCATCCTCGAGCGCCTCGGCATCTGGGGCGAGGTGGCTGCGGTTCCTGACGCCGTTACGCCGATTCGCGCCATCGACGTCTCGCAGCGCGGCGGCTTCGGTCACGTCCGCCTGGAAGCTGAAGAACAGGGCGTGCCGGCGCTGGGTTATGTCGTGAGCTATCGCGCCTTGCAGGGTGCGCTCGATGCCGCGCTCGCCCGCGCGGGCCGGCGCGTGGCTCATGGCGTGAACGCGACCCGCATCGAGGCAACGGCGGCCTTCGCGCGGATCGAAGCCGAGCGCGAGGGTGAGCGCATCGAATACACGAGCCGTCTCGTCGTCGTGGCGGACGGCGACGGCAAACTCGTGCCCGGACTCGGGCGCCGGCATCACGACTACGGTCAGGTGGCTCTGGTCGGCAAGGTTTGGCCGCGCGAGCCGCATCGCGGGCTCGCGTTCGAGCGCTTTACACCCGGCGGACCGATGGCGCTCCTTCCGGAGGCCGATCATTACGGCTTCGTGTGGACCACAACACCGGCGGAGGGCGAGGCGCTGCGCTCGCTTCCCGACGCGCAATTCCTGCGTGAGCTGGAGGAGCGCTTCGGTGCATGTGTCGACGGGCGTGCGGGCGCACCGGCGTTCCTTCGGGTCGAAGACCGACGCGTCTTTCCGCTCGCGCTCGAGTTCGCCGGGCGCATCGTCGGCGAACGCATCGCATTGATGGGCAACGCGGCGCAAGCCTTGCATCCGATCGCGGGACAGGGATTCAACCTCGGCGTGCGCGACGCTTACGAGCTGGCGCGGGAGTTGCTTGCGACGCCGCGCGATGAAATCGGCGCACGCGATCGACTTGCACGCTACGCGCGGCGCCGGCAACCGGATCGCATCGCCGGCATCGCGTTCACGCACGGATTGCTTCAGATTTTCGGTGTGGACTCGTCGTGGCTGAGCTGGCCGCGAGGGTTGGCGCTTACTTTGCTCGATGCCCTGCCGCCCGCGAAGCGGATGTTCGCGCGCACGATGCTGTTCGGTGTGCGCTGAACGCAACACTCAAGAAATATTTTTCTTGCGAACCGACGAACGCGATGAACAGTGGCGCGCAAACTCGGTATAATTCGCTCCCTTCGCGCTGCAAACTCCGAACGTGCACATCGGCTCGCATCACCTCGAGAGCAATTTGGTCGTCGCGCCGATGGCTGGGGTCACGGATCGGCCGTTCCGCCAGATGTGCAAGCGCTTCGGCGCGGGCCTCGCGGTCTCCGAGATGGTCGGCTCCGACCCGCGGTTGCGCGACACGCTGAAATCGCAGCGCCGCATCGATCACGCCGGCGAAGTCGAACCGATTGCGGTGCAGATCGCCGGCGCTGACCCGCGCCAGCTCGCCGATGCGGCGCGCTACAACGTCGAGCGGGGAGCCCAGATCATCGACATCAACATGGGTTGCCCGGCGAAGAAAGTCTGCAACGTCGCGGCCGGCTCGGCCCTGCTCAAGGACGAAGCGCTGGTCGAGGCGATCGTGCGCGCCGTGGTCGGCGCGGTGGAAGTCCCGGTCACGCTCAAGATTCGCACCGGGTGGGATCCGGAACACCGCAACGCGGTTCGGATCGCCCGGATCGCCGCCGATGCCGGAATCGCCGCGCTGTCGGTCCACGGACGGACGCGCGCGTGCGGCTTCGCTGGCGCGGTCGAGTACGACACCATTGCCGAGGTCAAGCGCGCGGTGTCGATTCCGGTGACCGCGAACGGTGACATCGATTCTCCCGAAAAGGCGCGCGAGGTCCTCGACCAAACGGGCGCCGACGCGATTATGATCGGGCGTGCCGCGCAGGGAAGGCCGTGGATCTTTCGCGAGATTCGCCATTATCTCGAGCACGGTCAGCTGCCGCCGCCACCGCGCGTGGAGGAAGTCCGCCGCGTCGTGCTCGGGCACCTTGAGGAGCATTACGCCTTCTACGGCGAGGCGGCGGGAGTGCGCATCGCTCGGAAGCACTTGGGCTGGTACGCCAATGAACTTGTCGGAGGCGAGGCGTTCCGCCACGAAGTCAACCGGCTTGAGACGTCGGCGGCACAGATCGCCGCGGTCAACCGCTTCTTCGATCGGCTTGCCGCGCTCGGCGAGCGGCTGCAGCGCCGCCGCGCGTGGGCGACCGGGTCAAGGGTAGAGGAGGCCCTGGCAGCATGAGAAAGACCGTCCGTTTGAACGGGGGAAACGAAATCTGTCGCAGCGTCGAGAAGTCCCTCGACGAATATTTCCGCAGGCTGGACGGGGAGCAGCCGCACGGCATCTACGACATGGTGATCGCCAACGTCGAGCGCTCGATGCTCGCGACGATCATGCATCGCGCCGGAGGCAACCAGAGCCAGGCCGCCGACATGCTGGGGATGAACCGCAACACGCTGCGCACCAAGCTCTCGAAATACGGGATCCGCTGAATCCTGCAGCGTTCGTCCGCCGGCAGCCCGATGGTTGGTTCCGTTACGCAGGCGCTGCTGTCGGTCTCCGACAAGACGGGGCTCGCGGACTTCGCGCGAGGGCTGCACGATCTCGGCGTCAAGCTCCTCTCGACCGGCGGCACGGCGAAAGCACTCGCTGACGCGCGGCTGCCTGTCACCGAGATCGGCGTCTATACCGGCTTTCCGGAGATGCTCGACGGGCGGGTGAAAACACTGCACCCGAAGGTCCACGGCGGCATTCTCGCCCGGCGCGATGCAGCCGAGCACCTCGCCGCGCTCGAAGCGCACGGCATACCGACCATCGATCTCGTCGTGGTCAATCTGTATCCGTTTCGCGAAACCGTGGCACGCGCGGGGTGCACGCTCGAGGACGCGATCGAGAACATCGACATCGGCGGACCGACGCTCGTGCGCGCCGCGGCGAAGAATCATGCACACGTCGGCGTAGTCGTCGATCCGGCCGACTATCCGGCGCTCCTCGAAGAGCTGCGCGCGAATGCAGCGAAGCTTTCCGCGTCTACGCGCTTCCGCCTCGCACAAAAGGCGTTCTCGCATACCGCCGCGTACGACGGTGCGATCAGCAATTATCTGACTGCACGCGATGCCGCTGGGACCGTGCACGCCTTTCCCGAGCGTTTCAATTGGCAGGGTGCGAAGATCGAGGATCTGCGCTACGGCGAGAACCCGCACCAGCAGGCCGCGTTCTACCGCGACGAGACACCTGCCCCGGGCACGATCGCCAGCTATCGCCAGCTGCAGGGGAAGGAGCTTTCGTACAACAACATTGCCGATGCCGATGCGGCGGTCGAATGCGTGGCGAGCTTCTCTGAGCCAGCCTGCGTGATCGTCAAGCACGCGAATCCGTGCGGCGCCGCGATCGCGGCGGCTTCGCTCGAAGCCTACCGCGCTGCCTTCGCGACCGATCCCACGTCGGCCTTCGGCGGCATCATCGCCTTCAACCGCGAAGTCGATGCGGATGTCGTCGAGGCGGTGAGCGAGCAGTTTCTCGAGGTGCTGATCGCGCCGGGATACAGCGCGGAGGCTCTCGCGCGGATCGCAAAGAAGACCAACGTACGCGTGCTCGCCGTGCCGCGCGCGGCGCACGCGTCCGCGCCATCGTGGGACATGAAGCGCGTCGGCGGCGGAATGCTCGTGCAGACGGCCGATCGCTTCGAGGTGAGCGCGGGGGAGCTCCGCACCGTGACGCGCAACGCGCCGACCGAGACTCAGCTCGCCGACCTGATGTTTGTCTGGCGTGTGGCGAAGTTCGTCAAGTCGAACGCAATCGTCTACGGGCTCGGCGGGCGCACGCTCGGCATCGGCGCGGGCCAGATGAGCCGCGTCGACTCGACGCGAATCGCTGCGATCAAGGCTGCCAACGCCCGGCTCTCGCTTGCCGGCTCGGTGGTCGCGTCGGACGCCTTCTTTCCCTTTCGCGACGGGCTCGACGTCGTGGCCGACAACGGCGCTGTTGCAGTGATCCAGCCGGGTGGTAGCATGCGCGACGCCGAGGTCATTGCCGCAGCCGACGAGCGCGGCGTGGCGATGGTGTTCACGGGAGTGCGCCACTTCCGGCACTGATTTTCGATCGATCCAATCCGACCGCAGGGAGCATCTTTTGAAGCGCTGGGCATTGTTAGGGATCATCATGTTCGCCGCGCCGGGCCGCGCGGCCGCCATGGAGTGCGCCGATCTGTGGACATGGCTGGAGTCGAGTTGCCGCCACGTGGCCGACACCTACGAAAAGGGAGACAACGCGGTGCTGGTCTCGGGCTATCAGTGGCACCTTCCATACAGCTGGTCGCCCGAGCGGCGCGCCGAGGAGATCTCGAACGCGTGGGGCGGCGGCGTGGACCGCTCGCGCGAGAACGAAGCGAGGAATCAGGAGGACGTGTTCTTCCTCGTATTCAGGGATTCGCACGGGAACGCGCAATTCAACCTGGGCTACGCATGGAGGACCTACTGGGGCGAGCGCGAGAAGCTCCAGTTCGGGCTCGGCTTCACGGCAATGATCGTTCAGCGGCCGGACATCTGGAACGGGGTACCTTTCCCGGCCGTGCTGCCGCTCGCCACGCTGCGCCACGAAAATGTCGAAGTCCTGTCGGCCTACGTCCCCAAGCTCAATGGCGGGATCAATCACGGCAGCGTGCTCTACATCTTCGGCAAGATCGATCTGAAGTGAAGGCTGCGGCGCGTTGAAAATTCTCGTCGTCGGCGGCGGCGGACGCGAGCACGCGATCGCCTGGAAGATCGCCCGCTCG
>DATJWL010000109.1:0-11532 GCA_035501215.1 Casimicrobiaceae bacterium | reverse complement strand
TCAACCTGGAGGTCGCGGAGCGCCGCGTCACCGCGTTCATCGGTCCGTCGGGGTGCGGCAAGTCGACGCTGCTGCGAACCTTGAACCGGATGTACTCGCTCTATCCCGGCCAGCGCGCGGTGGGAGAGATCGTGTTCAACGGCCGCAACATCCTCGACGCTGGCGTCGATCTCAACATGCTCCGCGCCAAGGTCGGCATGGTCTTTCAGAAACCCACGCCGTTCCCGATGTCGATCTACGACAACATCGCCTTCGGCGTTCGCCTCTACGAGAACCTCAGTCAGCGAGCGATGGACGAGCGGGTCGAGTGGGCGCTGGTCAAAGCGGCCATGTGGGAGGAAGCGAAGGACAAGCTGAAGCAGAGCGGGATGGCGCTTTCCGGCGGGCAGCAGCAGCGGTTGTGCATCGCGCGCGCGGTCGCGGTCAAGCCCGAGGTGCTGCTCCTCGACGAGCCGACCTCGGCGCTCGATCCGATCTCGACGGCCAAGATCGAGGAGCTCATAAGCGAGCTCAAGACCGACTACACGATCGCCATCGTCACGCACAACATGCAGCAGGCCGCCCGCGTTTCGGACTACACTGCTTATATGTATCTGGGCGAACTGATCGAATTCGGAGCCACCGACGAGCTGTTTCTCAAGCCGACTCGGAAGGAGACCGAGGACTACATCACCGGCCGCTTCGGCTGATGGCGGTCAAGGACACGCGCATGGCGGAACACACGCACAAACAGTTCGACGCCGAGATGGAGGAGATCCGTTCCGGCGTCATGGCGATGGGCGGGCTGGTCGAGACGCAGCTCGACCGGGCGATCCAGCTGCTGCGTCATCCGGAGCTCGACAAGATCGACACCGTAGCCGCGGACGAGCTGGCGATCAACCAGATGCAGATGACCATCGACCAGCAGTGCAGCCAGATCATCGCGAAGCGCCAGCCGGCGGCGATCGACCTGCGCATGATTCTCATCGTCGTCAAGATCGTCAACGAGCTCGAACGCATCGGCGACGAGGTGAAGAAGATCGCCTACAAAGCCCAGCAGATGCAGCGGCCCGAACACCTGACTGCCGTCCGCCTGCACGACATCGCACGGGCAGCCGAGCTGGCCGAGGACAATCTTCAGCTGGCGCTCGACGCCTTCGCGCGGCTCGACGTCAATGCGGCCGCCACCGTAGTCAGCAACGACGAGGCGATCGACGCGGCGTTTCTCTCGATTCTCCGCCAGCTCATCAGTTACATGATGGAGGATCCGCGCACAATTACGCCCGCCCTCGAGATCGTATTCATCGCCAAGTCGATCGAGCGAGTCGGCGACCACGCCAAGAACATCGCCGAGAACGTCGTCCAGGTCGTGAAGGGCAAGGACGTACGGCACGCGACCGCCGAGCAGATTCGCGCCGAGGTGGCCGAGTGAGGTCATTGAAGAAACGATGATGGCGTCGATCCTGGTCGTCGAAGACGAGCCCGCAATCCAGGAGCTGCTGCGGGTCAACCTCGAGGACGCCGGCTTCGTCGTGCGCACCGTCCCCGACGCAGAAAGCGCGCTCGCGCAGATCAGGCACGTGCTGCCGGATCTGCTGCTCCTCGACTGGATGCTGCCGGGACAGTCCGGACTCGCGCTAGCGCGCGGGCTGCGCGGCGAGCCGCGGACGCGCGAGCTGCCGATCATCATGGTCACCGCGCGCGGCGAGGAGGCCGACCGCGTCGCGGGGCTGGAAGCCTGGGTCGACGATTACGTCACGAAGCCGTTCTCGCCGCGCGAGCTGAAGGCGCGTATCAAGGCCGTACTGCGACGGCGCGCGCCCGAGGCGGCGCAGGAGACCCTCGTCGTAGGGTCGCTGTGTCTGGACCCGTCGACGCACCGCGTCACCGCCAACAATGCTCCGGTCCAGCTCGGGCCGACCGAGTTCCGCCTGCTCAAGTTTCTGATGGCGCGCCCCGAGCGTGTGCATAGTCGTACGCATCTGCTCGACCAGGTGTGGGGCGACCATGTCTACATCGAAGAGCGCACGGTCGACGTGCACATTCGGCGCCTTCGGCTCGCGCTCACCCCTTCGGATTGCGCGCGGATGATCGAGACGGTGCGCGGCGGCGGCTACCGGCTCGCCGCGCCGCGATAACGGTCAACGGCGCAAATTCCCCATGAGTCCGATCTGGCGGCGAGGACTGCTGGCGCCGCTGGGAGTTGCGATGCTCGCAGCGCTAACCTGGCCGATCGCCGGCGGGCTCGCAGCGCTCGCGGTGTTCGGGATCGGTGCGCTCGGAATCATCGTTTGGCATCTGTTCCGGCTCGACACCCTGACGCGCTGGGCAAACGGGCCGCTGGAAACTCCGGTCCCTGAAGGACGCGGAAGCTGGGGAGCCGCCTACGCCGCGCTCCATCACCGCGTGCGAATACGCGCTGCGCGGCACCGCGACCTGCGTCTAGCGCTCGACCGTTTCGTCAGCGGTGCTGAGGCCCTGCCCGACGGGGTTGTCGTTCTCGACGCCGACGATCGCATCCGGTGGGCGAATCCGCGCGCGCAGACACACCTCGGCATCGACATGCGTAAGGACGCCGGCGCCCCGGTGATCAATCTCGTGCGACAGCCGGATTTCGTGCGCTATCTCGCCGGGGGAGACTTCAGCGAGCCGCTCGTGATGGCTTCGCAGCGCGAGGCGGGCGCGACGCTCTCGATCCAGATCGTTCCCTTCGCGGTCGAGGAAAAGCTCCTGATGAGCCGCGACATCACCCGGCTCGAGGCGGTGGCGCGCCTGCGACGCGACTTCATCGCCAATGTCTCGCACGAGCTGAAGACTCCGCTCACCGTGCTCGGCGGATTCCTCGAGACGCTCTCCGATCTCGAGCTCGACGAACGCCAGCGGCGGCGCTACCTGGCGCTCATGGCCGAGCAGGCGCAGAACATGCAGCGCTTGGTCGACGATCTGCTCACGCTCTCCGCGCTCGAGAGCGAGCACAGCGTGCTGCAGGAAACGGAGTTCGACATTGTGCCGTTGCTGCTCGAGGCTTCGGCCGACGCCAAGGCGCTCTCAGGCGAGCGCCACGAGATCACGCTTTCGATCCGCGACGCCGCCAACGTGATCGGGAGCCGCGACGAGCTGGCGAGCGCCTTCGGTAATCTCGTGAGCAACGCCGTTCGCTACACATCCGAAGGCGGACGCATCGCGCTCGACTGGCGCGTGACCGCGGATGCCGGCGAATTTACGGTAGCCGATACCGGCATCGGCATCGCCGCCGAACACATCCCGCGGCTTACTGAACGCTTCTATCGCGTCGATCGTAGCCGGTCGCGGTCGACCGGCGGCACGGGGCTCGGGCTCGCCATCGTGAAGCACGTGCTGATCCGGCATCAGGCGGAGCTCGCGATCGACAGTGCACCAGGACAGGGCAGCCGCTTCACGGTGCGCCTCCCGGCGCGGCGGATCAAGGTCGTGCAGTCGGCCACACCCGATACGGCCGTCGGTCCCACTGCGGTCGGACGCTGAAGCGACTGTGCGGGCGAGCGGCGACCCGTCCGCCTTTCACCCAATCGGGTTAGCTCGAGATGTTGGGGAGCTAAGCGAGCATCGCATTGCAACTCATTCACTCACAAGCCAATCGAGTCGATCCAGCCGACAGGCGAATTATTTTTTATTCAGGGCGCCTTCCGTCGAGTCTGCCCGTTGCATAATAACCGTCACTCCGTGGGGCGCAACTTCGTTTTCGCGGAGCGTCGGCAATTCTTCCTCACCCGCGGAGATCCCATGCCCGACCGAACCGACTTCGGCGACGATGTCGACCACGATGCCATCATCTCGACCATTGCACAGGAGAGTCACCATCCGGTGCCCATCGTGAGGCGGGTTTACGAGGCTGAGTTCACGCGACTCAAGCAATCGGCGCGCATCACGGACTACCTGGTCCTCTTTGCTTCTCGGCGGACGCGCGACGCGCTGCGTGCCGGCCAGCGGTAACTCCGGATAGCGGCGTTGCGCTCGTCGTCAATCGACGAGCACGGTCTGGCCGGCCCGCACGCGATCGCCCGGGCGGACACGCACGGTCATCCCGTCACGCCAGTTCACGATGATGTCGACCTGCGATCCCACGCGAATCATGCCGAAGATCGCGCCGCGATCGACCGAATCGCCCTCGCGCACATAGCTGTCGATCCCTGCGACGGTCTTCGCCGCTATTTGCACTACGTAGCACGACAGCGCCTCGCCGCGAAGCGAGCCGTCGATCTTGGTGACGGTGCGCTCGTTCTGTACGACGTGCACGCTGCCTTCGTAATACGGCTCGCGGCGTGCAAGGATGCGCCGGTGCATCCGCCCCATGTCGAGGTTGCCCCCGTGGCCGGGATGGTGGCGGACGAATGCGACTTTGCCCGAGAACGGCGCGCGATTGTAATGCACGTCGAACGGACTCATGAACACGCCGATGAGAAGCTTCGGCAAAGGCATGTCCTCGCGGGCGATGTCGGAAACGCGCGCGGCGAGCCCGCGCTTCACGCTGACTACCGGCTCCTCTTCGGTCAGCGTCTTCACGTAGACGACCGTGCCGTCCGCCGCGGCAAGCAGGCTCTCCCCCGGCGGCGGCGTGCGGGCGGGGTTGCGCCAGAACCAGACGTAACGCCAGAAGAGATACGCGGCGGCTGCGGCGGCCGCTACGCCGAGCGCGACGAGGAGCGCTCCAGCGCTTTCCATGCGTCGTCGTGCAACACGCGCACGATGGCCACGCCCGAGGCAAGGGGAAAATCGCAGACTTCAAAGAGATCGGTCATCTGCCTGATGCGCCTCAGCCAGCGCTTGACGCCGGCGTGGCGCACCAGCTCCCGCACATAAATGTTGGTATCGTGCAGGAGGATGTAGCTGTTCTTGCGCGTATGCCGCAGGGTCGCGATGAAGTCCCTTCTCACTGCTTCGTAGGCGTGATCCCCGTCGATGAAGGCGATGTCGATGGGGGGCAGTCCGCGTGCAGCGTAGTTGGCGAAGAGCTGCGAGCTGGTGACCTTGTGATGGCTGACGATGCGCTCGACCTCGAAGCGGCGGAAGTGGGCGCGCACCTTCTGCGGGTCATCCCACTGGGCCGTGCCACCGACGGTGTGCAGCGGGCCGTGCCGAAAGACCGAATAAGAAGGGTCGACAAAGGTGAGTGCGCCCCGTCCGTTGTCCTTGAGTCCGAGCGCAAAACAGACCACGCTGAATCCGAAGCCTGACCCGATGACGAGGACGTGCTTTGGCCGCAGTGAACGGGCCAGGCCGTAGTAGATGAATCCGAATCCGAGGTTGAGGGTCGCGGGATCTTCGTGGTGTCCGAGAGGTTTCGCGTATTCGAGAATATCCCGGGCGACGTAGGCATTGAGACTCAGACGCGCGTGATCGCGATGTTCCAAATTGGTCGCGGTGCGGTTCATCGGTCGATTTGCCGGTAAGGGCCCTTCTCGGGCAGGTCTTGTCCGGCGCCCTTGTGCATGAATGCAGGGCGCCCCAAAGGAGTCGGTCGGGGCGATGAGCTCGGCTGGCCGTAGAGGCCAGCAGCAAGGTCCTGCGCGAATCGTTCGATCCAGTCGCCTGTCGCTCCGCCGCGATAGCCCTTGACGGTCTGCGTGGGGGAGTGGGTCACCTTGACCTGGTAATGCGGCTCGGATTCCATGGCGTATCGAGCCTCGCCGATCGGGTCGATCCGGAAGGTGAACTCTTCGTGCCGAAACCCGGCGCGGGTGAGCTCGGCTTCGAGATGCCGTTTTTCGGCGAGTTGGCGCAGGACCCAGCTGCCGCCGACACACATGACGGACATGACAGCATGGTGCCTTGGCGGACGTTACAGCTTCATTACCCGAGACTCGCCTTCGCTTACGGCGCGCACCGGTGCGGGGCGAGCGGCACGCCGCCGGAAGGGCCACGGCCAACGTTTGCACAAATCGTATATATAGTATATTGTTTCAGTTTTGTGACGGTTCCGCGCTTGGACGCGGCGCCTGATGGCAGCGACCAGCCTACGCTCGGATGTTGCGCCTGCGACGTTGCCGGGACGTTTTCCCGTGCCGCCGAAGCAGGGCCATGCGAAGCCGGCCAAGGTCATTCGCGACAGCTTCACCATGCCGCACGCCGATTACGAGATGATCGGCGCGCTCAAGCAGAGATGCCTCGGGCTCGGTGTGGCCATGAAGAAGAGCGAGCTGTTGCGCGCCGGTCTTGCGGTGCTGCGACAGCTGCCTGATGAGCGCCTCCTCGAGGTGGTGGCCGCGGTCGAAAGCGTAAAAACAGGGCGCCCGCCGGGGAAGAAAAAGAAGAAGCACAAGAAGAAAAAAAAGAAGAAGCACCGGGCATAGCGCAGGAAAACATAACCGGAATCGGAATTGGATTGGAGCGATTGAAGATGAGGCAACCCGCTACAACAGCCGCGGCGACGACCGCCGAGAGGCGGCGCGCGGTGTTCGGCTCGCAGGTCGTGCTCGATCTGTACGACTGCGAGACCACGCATCTCGACGATCTGGAGTGGGTCAAGACGACGCTCGTGAGTGCTGCGCTCGCGGCGGGCGCTACGATCGTCCAGACGGTGTTCCACAAGTTCGCGCCGTGGGGGATTTCCGGGGTGGTCGTGATCGCGGAATCGCATCTTGCGATCCACATCTGGCCGGAGAATCGCTACGCGGCGGTCGATGTATTTACATGCGGGGAGAACGTCCAGATGGACGTGGCGAGCGCTTTCCTGAAACGGGAATTCCGCGCCAAGCGTGCCGTCCAACGGCGCTTCACGAGGGGAGATCGGGCATCGACGCGCGCGAGACTTCGCGCGGTGCAGGAGTGCGGCGCCGCCCCGGTCACGAATCCGTAACAGGCAAGTTGCTTGACGAATACTTCGGCGCAATTGAATAGCTCTTCGCGCTAGCGAACGAGTTGGCCGCGCAGGGCCGCCTGTACACGCCGTAGCAGGGAAGGTATCAGGGCTGCGTCACCGCGATCCAGCGCGTTGCGGCTTACGCGCGAATGAGTTGCAGCACGAACGGCCCGGCCAGCAGAACCCAGGTGATGAGCAGTGCGGTGAGCGCGATGAGCACGGCGGCGCTCCCGAGATCCTTCGCGCGCTTCGACAGCCGATGCGTATCGAAGCCGATGCGATCGATCGCCGCCTCCACGCTCGAGTTGAGCAGTTCGACGATCAGCACCAGCAGGACGGACGCGATCAGGAGCACGCGCTCGACGGCGCCCACGGGAAGAAAGCAGGCGAGCGGAATCAGAACCACGGCAAGCGCCATCTCCTGCCGGAAAGCGCTCTCGTGGCGGAACGCGAGGGTAAGCCCCGAGAGAGAGTAGAACAGAGCGTTGATCAGACGCCGGATGCCGCTCTGCCCCTTGTGCGGGCTCTCAAGCGAATCCGGGGCGCGCATGGTTCGGGTGCAGGTTGCCGAGAAACTGCGCTGTCGCGCGTTCCCAGGAGAAGTCGAGCGCGTGTCGACGTACGGTGTCGCGGTTCAATTCCAGTGCCGCCAATGCAGCCGCTCGCAGGTCATCGTCCAGTATACCGGAGGAGCCGGGGGCGACAACGTCGATCGGGCCCGCCACGGGGTACGCGGCTGCCGGCGTTCCGCTCGCCATCGCTTCGAGCAGCACGAGACCGAAGGTGTCGGTGCGGCTCGGGAACACGAAGACATCCGCGCTGCGAAAGTGCGCCGCCAGCTCCTCGCCGAGCTTGGCGCCGGTGAAGACCGCCTGCGGAAAGCGGCGCTGCAGAGCGGCGCGCTGCGGTCCGTCGCCGACGACGACTTTGGTGCCCGGCAGGTCGAGCGCGAGGAAAGCCTCGATGTTCTTTTCCACGGCCACGCGACCGACGTACATGAAGACGGGGCGAGGCCATCCGTTGGCGAGCGGTGCGCCGGGCCGGAACAGCTCGGTGTCCACGCCGCGCGTCCATGTCACGAGGTTGTCGAAGCCCCATCGCTCGAGATCGGCGTGAACCGCCGGCGTCGCGACCATGACCGCCTCGGCGGGCGCGTGGAAACGGCGCAGCCAGTCGTAGGTCAGCCACAGCGGCAATCGAATGCGCGCGTGCACGTACTCGGGGAAGCGCGTGTGATAGGCGGTCGTGAATGCGAGCTTTTCCCGCAGGCAGAATTTCCTGGCCGCCATGCCCACCGGCCCCTCGGTCGCGATGTGCACCGCGTCCGGAGCGAACTCACCGACGAGACGTGAAAAGAGCGGAAACGGCCGCAGCGCGAGACGGATCTCGGGATAGGTGGGGCAGGGGATGTTGCGAAAACGATCCGGGCCGATGACCTCGACGACATGTCCCGCGGCCTCGGCGCCGCGAATGGTATTGCGCAGCGTCATCACGACGCCGTTGACCTGCGGGTCCCAGGCATCAGTCGCCAGCAGAATGCGCAATCGCCACCTCCTTCTCCAGCGTGGGAACGACGGCCGTCGCGGCCAGGTCTTCGATCTGTTTCCAGTGCAGGATGGAAAGCTGCCCCTGGGCGTCTTCCACCAGCGCGGTCAGGCTCTCGACCCAATCACCATCGTTGCAGTAGAGAACGCCGCCGATCGTGCGCATCTCGGCCTTGTGGATATGGCCGCAGACCACGCCGTCGACGCCGCGGCGGCGCGCCTCCTGAGCCACGGCGATCTCGAAGTCGCTGATGTAACTCACCGCGTTCTTCACCTTGTGCTTGAGGAACTGTGACAGCGACCAGTAGCGGAAGCCGAGCCGCGCGCGCAACGCGTTGAACCAGCGGTTGAGCTCCAGCGTGAAGAGATAGAGCCGATCGCCGACGAAGGCGAGCCACTTCGCGTACTGGATCACGCCGTCGAAGAGGTCCCCGTGCACTATGAGCAATCGGCGGCCATCGGCCGTGACATGAATGGCCTCGTCGCGCAGCTCGATGCCGCCGAAGGAATGCTCGAGGAAATGACGGCCGAACGAGTCGTGATTGCCGGGAATGTAGACGACGCTGGTGCCCTTGCGCGCCTTGCGCAGGACCTTTTGCACGACGTCGTTATGCGGTTGCGGCCAGAACCAGCGACGGCGCAGCTGCCAGCCGTCGATGATGTCGCCGACGAGATACAGTCGCTCGGACTCGGTATGACGGAGGAAATTCAGCAGGTGGGATGCCTGGCAGGCCGGGCTGCCGAGGTGCAGATCCGAGATCCAGATGGTGCGGAAGCGGAGCCTGATGTCGTGATCGTCGTCCATCGCGACCGGCGCCGGTTCCGCCGGCGCTACGCCGGTGGAGCGCCCTCGCGCACGAGGGCGGGCATACGCGGAGGTGAATCCCGCAATTTCATGCCGGGCACACTAGCGGCCCTCTGTGACGGCATGACTACGGCTACGTGACGCGGGCGTGACAGCAAGACGCATCAACTCATGCGTGACGCCTAACTACCAGTAGCGCATCGCGGCGCCGAACAGCGACTTGAGATCGTCTCGCGACACGTCTTTCGGCGCGTTGCGAATCACGCGCCACTGCGGCTCGGCGCCGGCGGCGAGCGCATCGACGTCGCCAGCACGAAAGCCGAGATCCGCAAGACCGTTGGGAATGCCCACCGCGCGCATCAGTTCGATCACGCGGCCGGCGAGAGCCTCGCCGGCCTCGGTTGCATCGCCCGGCTTGACATCGCGCGTATCGCCCTCGAGGCAGGCGGCCCCGTGGACGTGCCGCTCCGGACAACAGGCCGCGGTGTAGCGCCACACCGAAGGGTTGTTGAGCACGACCGCCATCCCGTGCGGCACGAGCGTCTTGCCCTCGGGATAGCCAGGCAGATGGAAGTCGCGCGCGAGGCCGGAAACCGCGTACGAAAGCCCGTGCGGCAGATGGCAGCCCGCGGCATTGAAGGCAATGCCGGCGAGCATCGCCGCGTACATCATCTCGGTGCGCGCCTCGACGTCGGAAGCATCGCTCACCGCGCGCACGAGATAGCGTCCCACGCCCTTCAGTGCTTCCGCGGCAAGCGCATCCGAGAACGGATTCGCGCCCTGCGACACGGGCCGGCTCGCGCCACGCGCGGGGTTGAGCCTCCGCGGCCACGGCCGCGCGGTGAGCGATTCGAGCGCGTGGCTCATGCAGTCGAAGCCGCTCGCGGCGACGACGTTGCGCGGCAAGCTGAGCGCGACGTTCGGATCGACCAACGCCACCGTCGGGATGAGGCGCCGCGAGATGATGCCAGTCTTGGCGTTGATCTCGGTCAGATTGAAGATCGCGATGCCGGTCGTCTCCGAGCCTGTGCCGGAAGTCGTCGGGCAGGCGATGTGCGGCTTCACGGGTCCCGGGACCTTCTGCCCGCCGCCGATCGGCGCGTTCACATAGGTCATGAACTCGGCGGGATGCGTCGCGTAGAGGTTCGCGGCCTTGCACGTATCCATGACCGAGCCGCCGCCAACCGAGACGTAGCCGTCGAAGCGTCCTTCCGCCGCGAACTTCGCTGCGGCCTGGAACGACGCGGTCGTCGGCTCGATCGCGACCTCGTCGTAGATCACAGCATCGACGCCGGCCGCGGCGAGCGACGAGCGCACGGTGGCGACATGCGTCGAATCGCGAAGATGTCGATCCGTGAAGAGCGCGACGCGATCGAGATCGAGCCCGCGCGCACATTCTCCTGCCTCGGCGAGGCAGCCGCCGCCGAAGGTGAACGTCGGCATGCCGACCGTGAAGGCCTTGTCGCTCTCCTCGGTCAGCGTGAAATCGGCGTGGCAGCAGGGCATATCGGCTCCAAAGTTTAGCGCGCTTCCGCGAGGATCATGTCCGCCGCCTTTTCCGCGATCATGACCACCGGCACGTTGGTATTGCCGGACACGAGCGTGGGCATGACGCTGCAATCGACGACGCGAAGCCCCGAGAGGCCGTGCACGCGCAGCCGTGCATCGACGACGGCGAGCGGATCGCGCGCGATGTCGCCCATCTTGCACGTGCCGCTCGGGTGGAAGATCGTCCCGCCAGTGTTTTTCGCGAACTCGAGCAGTTCGGTGTCGCTTTGCGCCTCGCCGCCTGGGCGGTACTCGCGCCTGACATAGGGCGATAGCGCACGCGTCGCAGCGAAGCGGCGCGCCAGTCGGATGCCGGCGACGAGGGTACGGCGGTCGTGCTCCGTGGCGAGATAGTTGGGCTGCATCGCCGGCGCCGCAAGCGGATCTGAGGACTTGAGCCGCACGAAGCCGCGCGACTCGGGCCTCAGCTGGCAGACCGAGAACGTGAAGCCGGGGAAGCGATGCACCGGTGATCCGGCCATGTCCGAAGACAGCGTCGCAACGTGGAACTGCAGCTCGGGCGTCGTGGCGGAGCCGTTGGCACGAGCAAAGATGCCGCCCTGATTGATGCCGATCGCCATCGGCCCGCCGCGGGTGAGCGCGTAATCGAGACCCATGCGCAGCGTGCGCCACCAGCTCTTGAGATCGTCGTTGGTCGTGATCGGCTTCGTGCACTCGAAGATGACGCGGGCCTGGAGATGATCCTGAAGGTTCTCGCCAACGCCTGACAGCTCGTGCACGACGCGGATCCCGTGCGTCTCGAGCAGCGGCCTCGGGCCGATGCCAGAAAGTTGCAATAGCTGCGGCGACTGCAGCGC
>DATJWL010000108.1:0-15162 GCA_035501215.1 Casimicrobiaceae bacterium | reverse complement strand
TGGCAAGCGGTTCTGGGTCGTCTGGCCGGGGCCCTGAGGAGGTCGATCCGCTGGCCTGTCACGTTGCCGTCGCCTGCGGCGCGGAGTATTCTTTCTCTTGCCGTCGCGTTCTGATTGTCCGAGTCCAAAGCCCCTTCCCGGCGCCGGTGTCCATCCTAGGAGACTCTCCCGTGTCCGTCTCGCTTTCGTTTTCCGTCAACGGCAAGGCAGTGACCGCTGACGTCGATCCGCGCACGCTGCTTGTCGAGTTCATTCGCAACAATCTGGCTCTCACCGGAACGCACGTCGGCTGCGACACCGGTCAGTGCGGAGCCTGCACCGTCCTGATCGACGGCAACGCGGTCAAGGCGTGCACGATCCTCGCCGCGCAGGCGAACGGGTCGAAGATCACCACCATCGAGGGGCTCGCGACCGACGGCGCGATGCATCCCATGCAAGCGGCGTTCAAGGAATGTCACGGCCTGCAATGCGGCTTCTGCACGCCGGGCATGGTGATGAGCGCGATCGACCTGGTGCAGCGCCATCCGAACGCCGACGAGACGGCGATTCGCGAGGGACTCGAAGGCAACCTTTGCCGCTGCACCGGTTATCAGAACATCGTCAAGGCGGTGCAGCAGGGCGCCGCGGCCATGAGGAGATAGCGATGGGCGCGAACGACCTCAACACCATCGGCCAATCGATCCGCCGCAAAGAGGACGTGCGCTTCCTCACCGGCGCCGGCCAGTACACCGACGACGTCAACCCGCCGCATCACACGCACGCGTTCTTCCTGCGCTCGCCGCACGCGCACGCGAAGATCCGCAAGATCGACACCTCGAAGGCAAAAGCCGCGCCCGGTGTCGTGGCGGTTTATACGGGCAGCGATCTCACCGGCGTGAACGGGCTGCCGTGCGGGTGGCTCATCACGGGGACCGACGGCCAACCGATGAAGGAACCGCCGCATCCGGTGCTGGCGCAAGGCAAGGTGCGCTACGTCGGCGACGGCGTCGCGCTCGTCATCGCCGAGACGCCCGACCAGGCAAAGGACGCCGCGGAATTGATCAACGCCGACTACGAAGTTCTGCCGGCCGTCGTCAATCCCGTCGACGCGCTGAAATCCGGTGCACCGCAGATTCACGACGGTGCTCCCGGGAACAAGTGCTACACTTGGGCGCTCGGCGACAAGGCGGCCGTGGACGCGGCGTTCGCCAAGGCCACCCACGTCACCAAGCTCGACATCGTCAACAATCGCCTCATTCCCAACGCGATCGAGCCGAGGGCGGCGGTGGCGACCTACGCCCGCGCCGATGACAGCTACACCCTCTACGTGACGAGCCAGAACCCGCACGTCGAGCGCCTGCTGATGACCGCGTTCGTGCTGGGACTCCCCGAGACGAAGGTGCGCGTCATCGCCCCCGACGTCGGCGGCGGGTTCGGCTCGAAGATCTATCTCTACCCGGAAGAAACGGCGATGGTGTGGGCATCCAAGCGCGTCAACCGGCCGATCAAGTGGACGGCCGAGCGCAGCGAATCCTTTCTCGCCGACGCGCACGGACGCGATCACGTGACGCACGCCGAGCTGGCGCTCGACAAGGACGGCAAGTTCCTCGCCATGCGCGTGCACACGACGGCGGCGATGGGCGCGTATCTCTCGACCTTCGCGTCGTGCATCCCGACGATTCTGTACGCGACGCTGCTCGCTGGACAGTACACGACGCCGGCGATCTACTGCGAAGTGACCGCGGTGTTCACCAATACGGCGCCGGTCGATGCGTACCGCGGTGCGGGGCGTCCCGAGGCGACCTACGTCGTCGAGCGGCTGGTGCACGCGGCCGCGGCGGAAACGGCCATCTCGCAGGACGAGATCCGCCGCCGGAACTTCATCCGCAACTTCCCCTACCAGACGCCGGTGGCTCTGCTCTACGACACTGGAGGTTACGATGCCTGCCTCGATGAGGCGATGAAGATCGCCGATGTGAAAGGCTTCCCCGCGCGCAAGGCGGAAGCGGCGAAGCGCGGCAAGCTCCGGGGTCTCGGTTATTCGTCCTACATCGAAGCCTGCGGCATCGCGCCGTCGAACATCGCCGGCGCGCTCGGCGCACGTGCAGGGCTGTACGAAGCGGGCGAGGTGCGCGTGAATCCCACCGGCGGCGTCACCGTGTTCACCGGCTCGCACAGCCACGGGCAGGGTCACGAGACGACTTTCTCGCAGGTGGTCGCGAGCCGATTGGGCATTCCGATCGAGAATGTCGAGATCGTCCATGGCGACACCGGGCGCATTCCGTTCGGCATGGGCACTTACGGCTCGCGGTCGCTCGCGGTCGGCGGCACGGCGATCATCAAGGCGCTCGACAAGGTCGTCGCCAAGGGCAAGAAGATCGCGGCGCACCTGCTCGAAGCCGCGGAAGCCGACATCGAGTTCAAGGACGGCAAGTTCACCGTCGCGGGCACGGACCGCAGCAAGGCCTTCGGCGAAATCGCGCTGGCGGCGTACGTGCCGCACAACTATCCGCTCGACAAGCTGGAGCCCGGGCTCGACGAGATGGCGTTCTACGATCCCACGAACTTCACTTTCCCGGCGGGCACGCACATCTGCGAGGTGGAGGTCGATCCCGACACCGGCGCCGTAAAGATCGTCAACTTCTCGGCCTGCGACGACTTCGGCAACGTCATCAACCCGATGATTGTCGAGGGACAGGTGCACGGCGGCCTGGCGCAGGGCATCGGGCAAGCGCTGCTCGAATGTTGCGTGTACGACAAGGAGAGCGGCCAGCTCCTGACCGGCAGCTACATGGACTATGCGATGCCGCGCGCCGACGATCTGCCGTCGTTCAAGGTCGCGACCAAGGTGACGCCGTGCACGCACAACCCGCTCGGCGCCAAAGGCTGCGGCGAAGCGGGCGCGATCGGCGCGCCTGCCGCGCTGATGAACGCAGTGCACGACGCGCTGTCAACGGCGGGCGTGAAGCACCTCGACATGCCGGCTACGCCGCATCGCGTGTGGAGCGCGATCCAGGCGGCGAAGCACTGACCACAACGGCGCCACGAAATCCGGAGGTCAAATCATGTACGCATTCGAATATCAGCGCGCGAAGACCGTTGCCGATGCCGCGTCGGCGCTCGCGAAGAGCGGCGGCAAAGCACTCGCCGGAGGACAGAGCCTCGTCGGCGCGATGAAGCTCCGTCTCGCGAATCCCGGAACGATCGTCGATCTGTCCGGCATTGCCGAGCTGAAAGGCATCAAGAAGGAAGCGGAAGCGGTCGTCATCGGCGCGCTCACGACGCACGCCGAGGTCGCATCCTCCCCCGTCGTCAAGCAGGCGATCCCGGCCCTTGCTGCGCTTGCGGACGCAATTGGCGATCGCCAGGTCCGTAATCGCGGCACCATCGGCGGCTCGCTCGCCAACAACGATCCCGCGGCGGATTATCCGGCCGCCGTCCTTGGTCTGGGTGCGACCGTCCACACCAACAAGCGCAAGATCGCCGCCGACGATTTCTTCAAGGGCATGTACGAGACGGCGCTTGCCGCCGACGAGATCATCACGGCGGTAAGCTTTCCAGTGGCGAAGAAGGCCGCGTACATGAAGTTCCCGCAGCCGGCGTCGCGCTTTGCGCTCGTGGGCGTGTTCGTCGCGCAGACGACGGGAAAGGGAAATGAGGGCGTTCGCGTCGCGGTCACCGGCGCTGCGTCACACGTGCATCGCGCGAAACCGATCGAGGACGCGCTCGCGAAGAGCTTCACCGCCGACGCGGCGAAAGCGGTAAAGATTCCCGCCGGACATCTCAACAGCGATCTGCACGGCTCTGCGGAGTATCGCGCGCATCTGGTGTCGGTCCTTGCCGCGAGAGCCGTCGCGGCGATTGGTTGAGACACGGAGGAGCAATCATGGCCAACGCACCAAGCCACAGCGGATCCTGCTTTTGCGGAGCGGTCCAGTTCGTCGTGACCGGCGAGCCGGCCGCGATGGGCTACTGCCATTGCGAGTCGTGCCGGCAGTGGTCGGCCGGACCGGTGAACGCCTTCTCGCTGTGGAAGCCCGAGTCATTTCGCATCACCCGCGGCGCCGAAAACGTAGGCTCGTACAGCAAGAACCCGCAGACGCATCGCAAGTGGTGCAAGCTGTGCGGCGGACATCTTTACGGCGAGCATCCGGGCCTCGGGCTCGTCGATGTATTCGCGCCGCTTGTTCCGAGCCTGCAGTTCAAGCCCGGCGCGCACATCAACTATCAGGAGACCGTGCTGCACGTCAAGGACGGGCTGCCGAAGCTCAAGGACTTCCCCAAGGAATTTGGCGGCTCGGGCGAAATGATGGCCGAGTGATCGGTTAGCGGAATCCTACCGCCGCGTAGCCGACCCAGTGCCGCATCGTGGCCGGTGCGGTCACCCCCATGCCGTCGAGGTCCTTGACCTCTATGCGCTGATCGTCGAGCGAGGTCGCGTAGCCGAGGATCGTTCCGTGCAGCGACGGAGCGCGCCGCATCTGCTGGAGATGCCACCCGACGAGCAGCCCGAACGGAACCGAGTAGCGGCCGCACCATGTCCACTTGTATTCGCGGTGATCGTGGTCGGCGAGCGTGTAGCGCGTGAACCGCTCGATGCGCTCGGGCTGCAACTCGCCGTCGAAGCAATCGCTCATGATCTGCTGCTCGTGGTCGAGCGCCGCGGCATAGCCCTCCGCGCTGCAGCCGTAGAACGCGAAGTCCCGATCGCCCCAGCCCTGATCGCCGTAGTGGACCGCATCCGTCGATGAGACGAGCGCGAGGTCCCGGCCCCATTCAAGGCCTTCGTCGGTCATGATCGCCGAGATCGCGTTCGCCAGCGGCAGCGCCAACTCGTCCATCCGAGCGTACGACATGCAGGGAACCAGGATCGGCACGATTTCCACCGAACGGTTGTAATGCTGCAGGAAAGGAATCTTCGCCTCCACCGAGTGCTCGATCTCGTGCATCTCGTCGCTCACCCGCCAGGCGTGCTTGGGGAGCGTGCGCATTAACCGCTCGCGGAGCGGTGATACCTTGACATCGCTATATGGCCCCGACCAGCGCGTGAAGGCCTCGAAGATGAGCTGATCCTCGAGGCCGAGCTGCCGCGCCTTGTGCGCCACGCCGAAGACGATCACCGTGCGAGCCTTCACGTTACGCAGTACCAGCGGATACAGGTAGCCCGCGTAGGCGTAGTCGTCGTGCGGGGCGATCGCCATGCGCCAGCGATCGCCGGCGGATACGCCATTGCGTTCGAGCAGGTCTTCCAGCTTCGCTCCGTCCTGCGCGGCGATCCGCTGCACGATCGCGTCCATCTGCCGCGCGAGGTGAGCGAAGCCGACGACATCCGCAAGGCCACGCCTCCGGACGTCATTCCCGCGGCCTTTAGTCCCCGCGAAAGCGGGGAGGGAATCCAGTGGCTGTTGGTCTGAACGACACTGGGTCCCCGCATTCGCGGGGACGACGAACCGAGGGATTCGCTCGCCCATTTTCCTGTCTTACTTGATCGCGTCGAGAGCTTCGCGCAGATCGCGGCGCAGATCGTCGACGTCCTCGATCCCTACCGACAGGCGTACCAGCGCATCGTCGATCCCCAGCGCCGCACGCTGTGTCTCCGGGATCGAGCCGTGCGTCATCAGTGCCGGGTGCTCGATCAGGCTCTCGACGCCGCCGAGGCTTTCCGCCAGCGCGAAGAGGCGACAGTGCTCCAGAAAGCGTTTCGTTCCGGCGAGATCGGTATTGAGCCGGATCGTCACCATGCCGCCGAATGCGCGCATCTGCCGTTCGGCGAGCGCATGCTGCGGATGCGAGGCGAGCCCCGGGTAGTACACCTGGACGACTTCGCGCTGCGTGGCGAGCCATTGCGCCAGCTCCAGCGCATTACTGCAATGGCGCTCCATGCGCAAAGCCAGCGTCTTCAAGCCACGCAGCGCGAGGAAGCTATCGAACGGCCCTATCACTCCGCCGACCGCGTTCTGGAGATAACCGAGGCGCTCCGCGAGCGGAGCGAGACGCGCCTCGACGCCGATCACCACCACGCCGCCGATGATGTCGGAGTGGCCGTTGAGGTACTTGGTCGCCGAGTGCACCACGATGTCGAACCCATGCTCGAGCGGACGCTGGATCCAGGGACTCGCGAAGGTGTTGTCGGCGACCGAGATCAGCTTGCGCTCGTGCGCGATCTTCGCTACCGCATCGAGATCGATGAGCTTGAGCAACGGATTGCTCGGCGTCTCGATCCAGATCATCCTCGTCTCCGGACGAATTGCCGCAGCAAGGCGCGCGGGGCTAGACATGTCGACGAAACTCGTGGATAGATTGGCCGAGCGCTTGCGCACGTTCTCGAACAGGCGGTAGGTCCCGCCGTAGAGGTCGTCGCTGGCGATGATGTGCGCGCCCGCGTCGAGCGCATCAAGCACAGTGGCCATGCCGGCGAGCCCCGAGGCGAACGCGTACCCGCGCGCGCCGGTCTCGAGGTCCGCGACGCAGGCTTCCAGCGCGCTGCGCGTCGGGTTGGCGGTGCGCGCGTAGTCGTAACCCTTGTGCACGCCCGGGCTTGTCTGC
This sequence comes from Casimicrobiaceae bacterium, assembly GCA_035501215.1. Taxonomy (GTDB): domain Bacteria; phylum Pseudomonadota; class Gammaproteobacteria; order Burkholderiales; family Casimicrobiaceae; genus PALSA-1003. Next base: position 8,637 of record DATJWL010000108.1, on the reverse strand, counting down.
ACGTAGGTAGAGGTGGCGTAGATCGGCGTCATGATCGCGCCGGTTGCGGGATCGGGCTCCTGCCCGGCGTGGATCGCGCGCGTGGCGAATCCTTGTCGCGTCTTGGTAGCGGGCTTGGCGGTCGAATCGTTCACGGGAGGCTTCTCCGCAGGTAGGTGAGCAGATCGTAGCGCGTAATCAAGCCGAAGAAATGACCGTCTTTCACGATGATCGCAACGCGGTCCTTGTTGAGCACGCCCAGAAGCTCCTTGAGCCCGGCGCCCGGATCGAGCGTCTCCAGCCGCTGCGTCATCGCCGTCGCGACCTTGTCGCGGAAGCGCTCGGGCTTCTGGTGGACGTGCAGGAGCACGTCGGATTCGTCGAGGATGCCCACGACCCTGTCCCCTTCCAGCACCGGCACCTGCGAGACATCGGAGAGGCGCATGCGCTGAAACGCGGTGAGCAGCGTGTCCTCCTTTCCGACCGAGACGATTGCGCCTTCCTCGAAGCGGCGAGTGACGAGATCGCGAAGGTCGCTGTAGCGCGGCAGCTCGAGGAAGCCCTGGTCGACCATCCAGAAGTCGTTGTACATCTTCGAGAGATACTTGCTGCCGGTGTCGGGCACGAAGCTCACGACGCGCTTCGATTCGGATTGCTCGCGGCAATAGCGCAGCGCCGCGGCGATGAGCGTTCCAGCCGAGGAGCCGCCAAGGATGAGCTCGTTCTTCAGCAGGTCGCGCGCCGTGGCCAGGCTCTCCGCGTCGGGAATCGAGTAAGCCTTCCTTACGCGCGAGAGATCGGCGATCGGCGGAATGAAGTCCTCGCCGATCCCTTCGACGACCCACGAGCCCGCTTCGCCGATCTTGCCCGTTTCCACGTACGGCGCCAGCACCGAGCCTGCGGGATCGGCGAGCACGATTTCGGTCTCCGGGCTTACGCGCGTGAAATAGCGCGATAGCCCAGTCAACGTGCCGCCCGACCCAACGCCGCAGACGACCGCGTCAACATCGTGTTGCATCTGCTCCCAGATTTCGGGGCCGGTGGTTCGTTCGTGCGCCAGCGGATTCGCCGGATTGCCGAATTGATTGACATAGAACGCACCGGGAATTTCGGAAGCGAGCCGCTCCGCCATGTCCTGGTAGTACTCCGGGTGGCCCTTGATGACGTCGGAGCGCGTCATGCGAATCTCGGCGCCGAGCGCTTTCAGATGCAGCACCTTCTCGGCCGACATCTTGTCAGGGATGACGAGCAGCACCCGATAGCCCTTGGCGCGGGCGACGAGCGCGAGTCCGAGCCCGGTGTTGCCGGCAGTGGCTTCGACGACCGTGCCGCCGGGCTTGAGGCTGCCGTCACGCTCGGCGGCGTCGATCATCGAGAGCGCAATGCGGTCCTTGATCGAGCCGCCGGGATTCTGGTTTTCCAGCTTGACGAAGAGGCGCGAGCGGCCGGTGTCGAGGCGCGTGATCTCGACCAGCGGGGTGTTGCCGATGAGGCTCAGGACGGCGGGGTCGCTGCGCGGCGGGACGGGTTGCTTGGCCATGCGTTCCGTTGGGCGTCCTGAGCCGCGTTGACTGGCGCTTTAGCGCCGTGTTCAACGCGGCTAAACATTATCCGCCGTCTCAAGTCCCGGATAATCGCCTCCCCTATTGACATCGAACGATCGTTCGATAGAATGGGCTTTCCTGTCTGACCGAGGTCAGCCTGGCTCCGGCTGGGTTGACTTGGGTCTGCAGCCCACGCTGTCGCATGAAACCTGCGCTCGCCGAACTGCTGCACAATCCGCTCGTCTGGCGCGGCGACCAGCTGGCACGCATCGAGCAGACCGTGTCGAGCGGACTTGTCGAGCTCGACCGGGCTCTGCCGGGCGGCGGCTGGCCGCAGAACGCGCTGACCGAGCTTCTGCTGGACGAGCAGGGGATCGGCGAGCTGCGCTTGCTCATGCCGGCGCTCCAGCGCCTCGCGCAAGCGAGTGAATCGATCGTGCTGGTCGCGCCGCCGCATCTTCCTCATGCGCCTGCCATTGCAGCGGCAGGCATCGACCCGGCGCAAGTGATCATCGTCGCCGCGGCGGAAGACAAGCACCGCTGGTGGGCTGCCGAGCAGGTGCTGCGCGCCAACAGCGTGGGCGCGCTTCTGTTCTGGCCGGGCTCGCTCGTCGAGCAACGCCTGCGGCGCCTGCAGCTTGCTGCACAGGAAGGCGAGACGCTGGCGTTCGTCTTCGCGACCACCGCGCGCGCTGCGCAGCCGTCGCCGGCGCCGTTGCGCATCCGGCTCTCGCCGGCGGGAGCCCGCCTGCGCGTGGACGTGTTCAAGCGCCGCGGCGGCGTGATGAGCGTGCCGCTGCTCGTCGATGTCGCCGATGCCTTGTCATTCCGAGGAGTGCAGCGCACGCCGAGGAATCTGCATCTGGCATCGAACAGCGGATTCCTCGCTTCGCTCGGAATGACAAGGCCTCGGGCACGCGCGAGCTTCAATCGCCGCTATCCGATCGGCGGGCGTGAGGCGAAGATCTGGAATCGCGCGCTCGCGCGTGCCGATGAAGTGCGGCGCGTGCCGCGGCCGGATTCACGGGGCAGTTGCTGTTCGCGATGATCTCCCGGCATGCTCTGGACCTGTCTTCATTTTTCCGATCTTCCGCTCGCTGTCTTCGCGCGCGGCGTGGCGCGCGAGCTGTCTGCCGTCGTGTCGAGCGCGAGCCATCGTCCCGATGTGGTTGCCGCCAACGATGTAGCGCGCAGGCGAGGCATCGTTCCGGGTCTTTCCATCGCTGCGGCGCTGGCGCTCGATCCCGACCTCGCGATTCATCTGCACGATGAGCGCGCGGAAGCCCATGCGCTGAAGAGCATCGCGCTCTGGGCCGGGCAGTGGACCTCGACGATCGCGATCGAGCCACCGGCCTCACTGCTGCTGGAGATCGCCGGCGGCCTGAATTATTTCGGCGGGCTCGAAAACCTACTCGGCCGCATCGACGCGGGCCTTGGGACGATCGGTTTCTCCGCCGTCGTTTCGACCGCACCAACAGCGGGCGCGGCGAGCCTCTTTGCTCGCGCGGGCCGGACGATCGTTATCGCCGAGGAAACCGATTGGGCGCGCAAGCTCTGCGCGCTGCCGGTCGCGCTGCTCGCCAATGCTCGGGACGCGCTCGAAACACTCTCCGGTATCGGCGTGCGCACGATCGGCGAATTGCTCGCGCTGCCGCGCGACGGCGTGGCGCGCCGCTTCGGGCAAGCGCTCCTCGACGAGATTGATCGCGCGCTGGGAACGCTGCCCGACCCGCGCGCGCTGTTCGTGCCGCCCGAGCGCTATCACGGCCAGCTCGAGCTGCCGGTGCCCGTCGACGAAGTCGAGGCACTGCTTTTCGGCGTCAACCGCCTGGTTGCCGAGCTGGCAGGTTTCCTGCACGGGCGCGGCGCGGGCGTCACGCGGCTCACCTGCGATCTCGTGCACGAGGATGTCGAGCCGACGTCGATCGTCGTGGGGCTCACCGCGACGCGGCAGATCGAGCACATCATGAACGTGCTGCGCGAGCGGCTCGCGCGCGAAACGCTGCCCGATCGGGTCGAGGCGATTCGGATCGTTTCGGAAGAGATCGCGCCGCTCGGTGCGAAGGAGAGCGATTTCTTCCCCGTCGCGCGCAAGGATGGCGAAGCGGGGGCGCAGCTCATCGAGCGGCTGCGCGCGCGTCTGGGCGAGGACGCCGTGCGCACGCTCGAGCTTCGCGCCGATCATCGGCCGGAGCTGGCAGGAGGCGAGACGGCAAAGGTTGGTCATCCCAAGCGAAGTGAGGGATCTGCTGTTCCAGCGCGCCGAAAAGCAGATCCTTCGCTTTGCTCAGGAGATTCCTCGCCATGCGCTGCACGGCTCGGAATGACACCCGGCAATCGTCCGCTATGGCTTCTTTCATCGCCGCGGCGGCTCGGCGCCGATCCCATAGCGGCGGAGATCAGACTGGAGTCCGGTCCCGAGCGCATCGAGACCGGCTGGTGGGACGGTTTCGAGGTCGGCCGCGACTATTTCGTCGGCCGCAATGCCCGCGGCGAAGCGCTGTGGCTCTACCGCGAGCGCGGCGGTGAGTGGTTCGTACATGGAATATTTGCATAACGACTTCTCTCCGTCGCTCGCGCTCCTCGGAATGACATTCAGCCCATGCCCTACGCCGAGCTGCACTGCATCTCCAACTTCACCTTCCTGCGCGGGGCCTCGCATCCTGAGGAGCTCGTCGCGCGAGCGCACGAGCTGGGTTACGCGGCACTCGCGATCACCGACGAGTGCTCGCTCGCCGGCGTGGTGCGCGCGCATGTCGAAGCGAAGAAGTGCGGACTCAGGCTTCTCATCGGCAGCGAGTTCCGACTCGACGACGGCCTGCGCTTCGTGCTCCTCGCCACCGATCGCGGTAGCTACGGCAATCTCGCCGCGCTGATCACCCGCGGTCGCCGCAGCGCGGTCAAGGGCAGCTATCGGCTGACGCGCGCCGACATCGCCGACGGTGTTGCCGGCTGCCTTGCGCTGTGGCTGCCGGGGTGCTCGCCCGACATCGAGGAGGCGCGTTGGCTCGCTACTCGTTTCACAAACGCGCTGTGGATCGCCGCCGAGCGCCTGCTCGACGCCGACGATGCGACTCGTTGCGAGAAGCTCATCGTCATCGCCGCTGTCACCGGCTTGCCCATTACTGCCGCCGGCGACGTGCACATGCACGTGCGCGAGCGGCGTTCGTTGCAGGACACGCTCACCGCGATCCGCCTGAAGACGCCGGTCGCGCAATGCGGCTACGCGCTCCATCCCAACGGCGAACGGCATCTTCGCCCGCTCGCGACACTCGAGCGGCTCTACCCGTCGGCTTGGCTCGCCGAGACGCTCGCCATCGCAAAGCGCTGCCGGTTCTCGCTCGACGAGCTGCGCTACGAATATCCCGAGGAGATCGTGCCTGCGGGCGAGACCCCGACCTCGTATCTGCGGCGGCTCACCGAGAAGGGCTTCGAGAAGTGCTTTCCTGCGGCAACGACCAGCGCGCCGGCGCGCGCCAAGGTGCGCAAGCTCATCGAGCATGAATTGGCGCTGATTGCCGAGGCGCGCTACGAGGCGTTCTTCCTCACCGTCTATGACATCGTCGAGTTTGCGCGCGAGAAGAAGATCCTCTGCCAGGGCCGCGGCTCGGCGGCGAACTCTGCCGTGTGCTATTGCCTCGGCATCACCGCGGTCGATCCCTCGCGCATGGAGATGCTCTTCGAGCGCTTCATCTCGCGCGAGCGAAACGAGCCGCCCGACATCGATGTCGACTTTGAGCACCAGCGGCGCGAGGAAGTGATTCAGTACATCTACGGCAAGTACACGCGCGAGCGCGCGGGGCTGACCGCCACCGTGATCTGCTATCGCCCGCGCTCGGCTCTGCGCGACGTGGGCAAGGCGCTGGGGCTCGATCTGTCGCAGGTCGATCGGCTGGCGAAGTCGATGACCTGGTGGGACGGCCGCCGCGCGCTGAAACAGCGCGTGGGGGAAGCCGGCTTCGACGCGCGAAGTCCGGTCATGCAGCAACTCTTCACGCTGGTCAACCAGCTGCTTGGCTTCCCACGGCACCTGTCGCAGCACACCGGCGGCTTCGTGATCTCGCGCGGCCCGCTCTCCGAACTGGTGCCGGTCGAGAACGCGGCGATGCCGCAGCGCACGGTGATCGAATGGGACAAGGACGATCTCGACGCGCTGGGGCTGCTCAAGGTCGACGTGCTGGCACTCGGCATGCTCTCGGCGATCCGGCGTGCGCTCGAATTGATCTCGGTGCGCTACGGCCGGCCGTTCGGGCTGACCGACGTGCCGGCAGAGGATCCTGCCGTCTACGAGATGATCGGCCACGGCGACACGGTGGGCGTGTTCCAGATCGAGTCGCGCGCGCAGATGGCGATGCTGCCGCGGCTGAAGCCAAAGAGCTACTACGATCTCGTGATCGAGGTCGCGATCGTGCGCCCGGGACCGATCCAGGGCGGCATGGTGCATCCGTACCTGCGCCGCCGGCAGGGCATCGATCCCGTCAGCTATCCGAGCGAGGCGGTGAAGAGCGTGCTCGAGCGCACGCTCGGCGTGCCGATTTTCCAGGAGCAGGTGATGCAGCTCGCGGTGGTCGCCGCGGGCTTCACGCCGGGCGAATCCGATCAGCTTCGCCGCTCGATGGCGGCGTGGAAGCGCAAGGGCGGGCTGGAGCCGTTCGAGCGGCGCCTGATCGAAGGCATGCGCGAGCGCGGCTACGAGGAATCCTTCGCGCGGCAGATTTATCAGCAGATACTGGGCTTCGGCGAATACGGCTTTCCCGAATCGCATTCGGCGAGCTTTGCGCTGCTCGTGTACGTCTCGTCGTGGATCAAGCACTACAAGCCCGCGGCGTTCACCTGCGCGCTCCTGAATTCGCAGCCGATGGGTTTCTATTCGCCGTCGCAGCTCACGCAGGATCTGCGCCGGCACGGCGCGACCATCCTTCCGGCCGATGCGACCGTGAGCGAATGGGATTGCACGCTGGAAGAGAATGACGAAAACGTCGTCCCGACCGACCCCGGACTCGATCCGGGGGAGAGCCGGGATCCAGTGGCTCTTGTCGAACGACGCTGGGTCCCCGCTTTCGCGGGGACGACGACTGCGCTGCGCCTCGGGCTCTGCCTCGTCAAAGGTCTTTCGCAAGCCGCTGGCGATCGTCTCGTCGCCACGCGCCGCGAGCAGCCGTTCCACGACGTCGCTGATCTCGCGCGACGCGCGAAGCTCAACCGCCACGACCTGGAAGCGCTCGCCGCCGCCGGAGCGCTAGCAGGCTTGAGCGGACATCGCCGCAACGCGCTCTGGGACGTCGCCGGTATCGAGCGCATGCCGCCGGTGCTCGACGAGGCGCCGATCGACGAAGCTGCGCCCTCGCTCGCGCCTCCCGGCGAAGGCGATGACATCGTGGCCGATTACGCCAGCCTGGGATTGACGCTCGGCCGCCATCCGGTAGCCCTCTTGCGCGAGCGCCTGCAGCGGCAGCGCATGTTCACCGCCGCGGAGCTGAAGGCGTTGCCGCACGGGCGCATCGCTCGCATGACCGGGCTCGTCACCGGCCGCCAGCGCCCTGGCACCGCGAGCGGCGTCACCTTCGTCACGCTCGAGGACGAGACCGGCATGATCAACGTCATCGTCTGGCGTGACCTCGCCGAGCGACAGAGGAAAGAGCTGCTGCGCTCGAGTCTGCTTACCGTGTACGGCACGCTCGAGCGCGAAGGCGAGGTCGTGCATCTCATCGCCGGACGGTTGCGCGACCAGACTGCGCTCCTCGGCAATCTCGTGACGAGATCGCGAGACTTCCACTGACCCAGGCGTGGCCCGGGTCAAACGTTGAGCTGTCCGCGAAGCCAGAGGTAGATCGCACAGATCGCGAGCGTCATCAGCGTAACCGGGACGCCGACCCGCGCGTGCCGGCGCCAGTCGATGCGGATGCCGCGGCGCGCGGCGCTCGCCACGACGATGATGTTGGCGACGCTGCCGACGATGAGTAGATTGCCCGCAAGTGTGCTCACCAGCGCAAGGAGCGGCCCCGCCAGAGGGTCGCCGCTGAAAGGCAGGAGCAGCATCACGGCGGGAACATTGGAAACGATGTTGGAGAGCGCAAAGGTCACGACGAAGAGCGGGCCGAGACGATTGAGGTCGATGCCGGCTGCGGCGAGATCCTTCGCCACGGCGGCCACGAGCCCCGTCTGCTGGAGCGCATGGTTGACGACGAAAAGCCCGATGAACAGGACAAGCAGCTCCCAGTCGACCAGCCCCAGCATCTGATTCGAGTGCAGCTTGCGGCTCATCAGCAGCACACCCGCCGCCGTCAGCGCGACGTTCTCGCGGGGCCACGGTGAGAGCAGAAATACGAATAGCAACACGGCGGCGACCGCGAGTCCCTTCGTCGTCTGCCAGCTGTCGAACGCGATCGCGGCGCTGTTCGCGGTGGATGGCGGAGCGACGGCGGTCATCGACTCGCCCGACCAGCGGCCGCGCGCCTGCCACGCGATGAGCGCCCAAGTTCCGGCGAGACCGAGAGCGACGGGCAGGGCAGCCTCTGCCGTGTAGCCCGCAAATGACAAACGCAAGGTCTGCCCGATGAGGATGTTCTGCGGATTGCCGATCAACGTCAGCGCGGAGCCGATGTTGGCGGCGCAAGCGAGCGCAAGCAGATACGGCACCGGATCGAGCCGGCGTCGCTCGCACGCCCCGATCAGCACCGGCGCCACGGCGAGACAAACGATGTCGTTGCTGAAGACGGCCGACAGCGCGGCGATGAAAAGAATGAGCGCGCCGAGAAGCTGCGGCGGGGAGAGCGGCAGCGCGGCGAGGTGCTCGGTCACCCAGTCGTAGAAGCCGCCGAGGCGCATCTGCGCCGAGAGCACCATGAAGGAGAAGAGCAGGATGATCGTCGGAAGGTGGATTGCCTCGGCCGCATCGGTGAGCGTGACGGCGTCGATGCTGATGAGCGCGATCGCGCCCAGGAGCGCCACCCCCGTCCGGTCGAGCTGAAGGTACGGTAGCTCGCCGAGGAGCATGCCGAGATAGACGATGAGGAAGATGACGACGATCGAGGTGGTCATGGCGGCCTCTCGCAGCGGATTCTAAACAACTCCTCACGTATAATTAGTATGCCGCGTTGAAGGGGCGCGCGGC
>DATJWL010000107.1:0-7353 GCA_035501215.1 Casimicrobiaceae bacterium | reverse complement strand
GTGGAACACGCTGGTGTGGTTCGCGACGCTGGTCGCGCTGGCCGACGGGCTCAACAAGGTCGGCTTCGTGAAGTGGTTCGCCGACACGGTCGGAGCGCATACGGCAGGCTTCTCGCCGTTCGCTGCGATGATCGTGCTGGTACTGGTGTTCTACCTCACGCATTACCTGTTCGCGAGCATTACGGCGCACGTCACGGCGATGCTTCCCGTGATGCTCGCCGTCGGCGCCGGCATCCCGGGCATGAACATGCCCGAGTTCGCGCTGCTGCTTTGTCTCACGCTCGGCGTCATGGGCGTACTGACACCGTTCGCCACCGGTCCGAGTCCCGTCTACTACGGATCGGGCTATCTGCCGGCAAAGGACTACTGGCGCCTCGGGGCCGTATTTGGCGTGCTCTTCATCGCTGCTCTGATCGTGGTCGAAGTGCCTTGGCTAGCGCTGATTCGCTGATCTCCCGCAGTCTCTTTCTAGGGCGGCTTTGGCCGCCCTCGCGTTTCTCTTGTGTCAAATGACTTTACTCCGCCCGCAGCGAGCGTGCGCATGGCATTTTTTCAAGATTTCGTTAGGGTCCAGCTTGGAAGTGGCGGTAGCGCATGATCAAGGGGCAAGGCCACGACTCGCCGAGCAAGCGATCGAGCGCTGAACACCCGAAGCCAGTTCATCGTCCGCCTTATCGAACCCGGGCTGCACTCAGAGCGAGCGCCGCGGCGCCAAGCAGCAGCATCATCGCGTATTCGAACGGATGGTCGCTCACCCCGCCGCCCTTGAGAAAGATGTCTCGCACGACAACCAGGTAGTAGCGCAGCGGGTCGATCCAGGTCAGCAGCTGGACGCTCTGCGGCATGTTGCGGATTGGGAACGCGAACCCGGAAAGGACCGTCATCGGCATGATGAAGAACATGGCCGAGAGCATAGCCTGTTGCTGGGTGGCTGCGTAGCTCGAGATAAGAAGCCCCAGCCCTTGCGTGCTCGCGAGGAGGAAGAGGCTCGCAACGATCAAGGCGGCGATCCCGCCGCGCAGTGGAACGCCGAACCAGGCGAGTGCCACCGTCGTGATGAGGGCGACGTCGAACAGCCCGACGCAGGCGACTGGTGTCATCTTCCCGATCAGGAACTCGAACCGCCCCACCGGCGTCACCATGAGTCGCTCGAGCGTGCCCATCTCTCGCTCGCGCACAACCATCATGGCGGTCAGCATCATCGTGCTCACGAACAGGACGTTGGCCATAATCCCCGGGATGAAGAACCACCGGTCCTCAAGGTTGGGGTTGAACCAGGCGCGCTCCTCGACGGTGACCGGCGGCGCATAGTTGGTCTGGACTGCCGCGAAGCGGGCGATGATCTGCCCGAGCTCCGCCATCACCAGCTGGGCGGTGTTCGGATCGGAGCCGTCGGCGATCAGCTCGATCCGCCGATCCGCCGCGAAGCGGGGTGGCACCTGCACGATCACGCCGACCCGGCCCTCGTCCATTGCCTCGCTCGCCGCAGTGATGGAGGGCATAAAGCGCAGCGTGTAGTGCCCAGTGGCCGCAATCGACGAGAAGAGCTCCCGGCTGAGCTGGCCGTCGTCGCGGTTCACCACCGCGACCTCCGCGTGTCGCACATCGAAGGTCGCGGCGTAGCCGAAGATAAAGAGCTGGACGAGCGGCGGGACGATCAGCGTGAAGCGCATCCGCGGGTCACGCAGGAGCTGCACGAACTCCTTCCTCAGCAGCGCCGCGAGCCGATGCCATACGGCGCGCAGTCGCCCGCTCATGCGGCCAGCCCCAGCCGTCCCGCGCGCCGATAAAGCAGTGCCGCAAGCGCGAGAAGCAGCAGCCCGAGCGCCGCCACTGCAGGCCACAGCGTGAACAGCGAAACACCTTTGAGGAAGATGCCCTTGGAGAGAGTCACGAAGTAGCGCGCTGGGAACACGAGCGTCGCGTACTGCAGCCACAAAGGCATATTGCCGATGGCATAGATCGCGCCCGAAAGCAGGAACGAGGGCAGGAACGTCGTGACCTGCACGAGCTGGCTCGACAGCATCTGGTTTCCGGCGACAATCGAGATGAGCGCGCCTTGGCACATCACGACAAGGAGGAAGAGCGCCGCCGCGGACGAAAGCGCGGCGAGCGACCCGCGCAGCGGCACGTCGAAGATAAGGACGGTCGCTGCGATCGCGCCCAGCACGTCGACCATGCCGACGAAGAAATACGGAATCAGCTTGCCGACGAGAAACTCGCTCCGCGAGAGCGGCGTAGTGCGCAGCATGACGACGTTGCCAAGCTCCATCTCCCGGGCGATGGTGAGCGCGGTCATGAGCGCGCCGACAACTGACATGACGAGAACGATCACCCCCGGTACGATCGCATAGCGGCTCTCGTTCGACTCGTTGAACCAGGTGCGCATGTCGACTTCGATGTAGGGCGCGACGCCGCTGAGTGAAAGCGCGTATGCGTTGACGAGCGCCAGCGCGTAATTGCGGACGAGACGGGCAGTATTCGCGTCGGTTCCGTCAAGGATGAGCTGTACGCTCGCTTCGCCGCGGGCGAGGTCGGCGGCGAAGTCGTGCGGAATGACGACCGCAGCCCACACCGCGCCTTTCTGAATCGAAGTCGCTAGCTCGTGCCGGTCAGAGTACCGGGCCACGACCTCAAAGGCGCGGCTCCCTGCGAAGTGCGCCGCCAGCTCGTCGGAGGCGATATCGGCAGACTCCTGCAAAATGCCGATCGGAGCTCCCATGATGTCGAGGCGGATCGCATACCCGTACAGGAACAACATGATCGTGGGCATGAGGAACATAAGGGCGAGGCTGCGTGCATCGCGAAGCAGATGCCGGCTTTCCTTGCGCGCCATCGCGCGAACGTTGCGCCATCTCATGCTGCGCTCCCGGTTGCCTCGAGCAGTCCCACGATCACGTCTTCGAGCTCCGCGCTCGCCGGCGTGATGGCGTCGACGGGCACGCCGGCGCGCCGCGCTTCCTCCACGAGCCGCTGCGCCGTCGCAGCGCCGTCGCGCCCGGGCCGAAGCCTTGCACGCAAGCGTCCGGCGTATGGGACCACCTCGAGCACGTCCGGATTCTGCGTCAGCACCGGAAGGCAGGCGCTGATGCGTGCGCTCTCGATTTCGAGAATCGGTGTTGCGATTCCTCGCGCGAGCAGCGCACGCGGCGCGCTTTCGACGACGATGCGCCCGGCGTGCATCAGGGCGAGGCGGTCGCAGAACAGCGCTTCGTCCATGTAGTGCGTCGTCACGAGCACCCCGACCCCTCTCTCCGCAAGCTCGTACACGAGTTCCCAGAACTCGCCCCGCGCCAGCGGATCGAGGCCGGAGGTCGGCTCATCGAGAAAGAGCACGTCGGGCTCGTGCAGCAGGCCCGCCGCGATGGCGAGTCGTCGCTGATGCCCGAGGGGGATCCCGCCGGCACGAGACCGCGCGTTCTCGGCGAGGTCGAGCCGCTCGAGGGCCCAATCGATGCGCGCCCGCGCGCGGCGTCCTTCGAGGTCATAGAGGCCCGCTTGAAGCCCGAGGTTCTCCCGCACGGTCAGGTCGCCGTAGAGGGCGAAGCGCTGCGCCACGTAGCCGATGCGACCGCGGGCTGCGCGGGGGCTGCGAACCATGTCGATCCCGGCAACGCGGATCTCGCCCCCGGTCGGCTGGAGAGTCCCGCATAGCATTCGGATCGCAGTCGTCTTGCCCGCACCGTTGGCGCCAAGCAATCCGAACACCTGGCCATGCCGCACCGAGAGGTCGATCCCGGCCACGGCGACGAAATCGCCGAAGCGGCGCGTCAGCCCGCGCGCCTCAATGGCGTCGACCAGCCGCTCCGCCATCGGCTCCGTCCCCCGCAAGCGCAAGATCCCGTAGCGCCACGTCGTGCAGCGAGGGGCGCAGCCGCCGCGACGCGAGGCCGGGAACGAAATCGTCGATCGCTTTGCGAAATGCCGCCTCGTCGGCGTGGTCCGCCAGCCACACCTTAAGGGTTTCGCCCACCGGGAACACGAGCTCCACAGGCGCCAGGGCGCGCACCTCCCCGCGCCTGCCGCGCGCGTTCCTGCCACTGAGCTCATAGAACGGTGCGGCAACCCGGCGTATGAGCTCGAGCGGGGGGCCGGTGTGGACGAAGCGTCCGCCGACGAGCATTCCGACCCGGTCGCATCGCTCCGCCTCATCCATGTTCGCCGTCGCGTAAACGATCGCGACGTCCTCCGCGCGTACCTGGTCGAGCAGCTGCCAGAACGCACGGCGAGACACCGGGTCGACGCCGGTCGTCGGCTCGTCGAGAAACATCACCCGAGGGCGGCTGACGAGCGCGCACGCAAGCGCGAGCTTCTGCATCATCCCGCCCGAGAGCTGTCCTGCGCGCCGCCGCCTGAAGTCACCAAGGCCTGTCCGGGCAAGCAGATCGTCGATGAGGGCTTGCGCGGAAGGCCGGTCGAGCGCGTGCAGCTCCGCGAAGAACTCAAGGTTCTCCTCGACCGACAAGTCGAGGTACTGCCCGAAGCTCTGCGGCATGTACGCGATCCGCCGCCGCAGCGAGGTCTCCGTTGCCGCCTGCCCGAGGACGGTCACGCTACCGGCGATCGGTACGAGCTGGCCGATCAACAGGCGCAAGAGTGTACTCTTGCCCGCCCCGTCGGGACCGACGACACCGAACACCTCGCCGGCGGCGAGCGTGAGATCGACGCCGTCGAGCACAGGTTTGACGCGATAGGCGAAGCGAACGCCTCGCGCCTCGACGGCGACGGCATTGCTCATCGCTCGACGGCGAGTCGCACGTCAGCCGGCATCCCGATCTTGAGTTGACCGGCCGCGTTGTCCACGTCGACCTTGGCGCGATACACGAGGTCGACACGCAATGCGCGCGTCTCTACAGTCTTCGGCGTGAACTCCGCCTCAGGTGAAATGAAGCTCAGGTGGCCTCCGAAGGTCTTCCCTGGCAGACCGTCGACCTGAATCTGCGCCGGCTGCCCCAACTTCACGCGGGGCAGCTCCTTCTCATCGAGATAGATGCGCACCCACGGCCGGTCGATCTCGGCGACACGAAAGACCGGCTGTCCGGAAGTGACATTTTGTCCTTGTTCGGCAAGGCGCACGCTCACGACGCCCGCCACAGTGCTCGTCAGCCGCGCGTAGGCGAGCTGCTGCTGAGCCGTCGCGGCCGCCGCCGTCGCCGCCTCGAAATCGGCGGTGGCTCGTTCGATGTCCTCCTTGCGCGCGCCTTCGCGCAGCAGCGAAAGGTTCTGCCTCGCCTGCTCCACCTTCGCCGTAGCGCCGTCAACCAGATCGTTCGCCGTGTCCAGCTGCTGCGGCGGCGCGAAGTGGTCGGCAACGAGCTTCTCGGTGCGCTCCTGCTGAGCGCTAGCAAACCGCAAGTCCGCTTGCGCTTGCCGCAGCGCCGCCTCCGCCGACTGAACGTCCTGCGCTCGCGAGCCCGCCCTGAGCACTGCAAGCGCCCTCTCTGCGGATGCAGCCTGCGCTTGCGCCCGCGCGAGCGCCAGCTCGAGATCGCGCGGGTCAAGCTCGGCAAGAGCATCTCCGACCGCGACGGATTTGCCCTCGTCGGTATCGAGCCGCTGGATGCGGCCGCCAACCTGGAAGGACAAATCGACTTCATGCGCATCAACCGTCCCCGGCAGCACCAGCGTGGTGCCCTTCCCGTTCTGACTCCACGGCCAGGAGACATCGCAGCCCGCGAGCGTGCCGATCGATGCGAGGAGCGCGAGGCCCAGGGCGATGTTGCAAGCGGCCTGCGCGCGTTGCCGGATCTTTGCGTGTCGAGAAACGCTACACCTCATAGTCGTAACCATATTCTGGCGGCGGCGCGCCCCTCAGGTGGCGTCGACCCCCGAGATGCCCCCTCGTACCGGCCTCGCCCGGCGATGGGTCAACCCTTCGGGTACCCGACAGTCTGCGCGAAGGTAACGAACGACTCGTCGTCAAGCCGCATCGCCTTCCCAAGCTTAACGAAGTCGACCGCGCCACGGAAAACCGTGGCCAGCCCCGCCGACGCGCAGAACAGATAGACGTTCTGCCCGATGAACCCGGTGTCGACCGACGCGTAGAGTCTCCGCTCGGCCGGAGAGATGTCGCGCATGCGCTCGCCATGGGCGACGTAGACCAGATTCAGCGGCGCGCTCGCCACGAAGTCCTGCAGCCCCGTCTGCGCGCGGATGTCCTCCGTGAGATGCGGCAGCAGCGCGTGCTGCTTCGGATCATAAAGCCACGCACCGTCCGCCATTGCGGCATACACATCGATGACCATAATATGGCGCCAGTAGGGCGCAGTGCGATCGCCGCTCGGGCGGTTGACGCCATAGGCCGCCCAGAGCAGGTTGGAGAGCACCTGAGCCGACAGGGTGCGCTCGGAGAACTCCCGCGTCGAGCGGCGCTTGACAAGCGCGTCCATCAAGGTCATGCCGCCCGCCTTCTGTGGAGGCGACAGGATTCGACTCTCGCCCTTCGCCGGGTGCGACGGCCCCGTGATGGCGGAAAGCACGAGGCCGGCGAGCAACGCCCCACCGGCCCTTCTGCGCGACATCTTGATCCCAGCGTCTCGCCGCATCGAACTCCTTCGAGGTGCCGCTGCCGAATCCAGCCGGCGGCCGGTGGAAGATGGCTTCATGTCGCCCTCGTCTGCTCTGAATTACATGCTTTCACCCGCGGACCGGTCCGCGAACCTTTCCCGAATTGTCTCCCCTGCGAAGATCCGGGTCTTGATCCATGGCAAAAAAGCACGGGGGGCACAGGCTAGAATGGTGCGTCGCACATTCGGGGAGGCAACCATCAAGGCGGTGGTGATTCTTTATGCAACGCGCGAGGGCCAGACACGCCGCATCGCCGAGCACCTTGCGAAGATGCTTCGCGCGCACGATTGCGCCGTCGACGTGCTCGACGTAGCGCAGGATTCCCCAACGGCCTTCGATCTCGCTCGTTACGCGGCGGCGATCGTCGCGTCGCCTGTTCACATAGGCAAGCACGAGCGTTCCGTGGTCGCATTCGTGAAGAAACATCGCGCGCAACTCCATCGCATTCCCTGTACTTTCCTGTCCGTGAGCCTCTCGCACGCGGGGGCCGTGGACCCGAATGCGACGGCTGAGCGCAGGCGCAGCGCGGCGGCCAACGTACAGAAGATGATCGCCGAGTTTCTGCGCCAGACCGGATGGAAGCCGACGCGGGTGCATCCGGTCGCCGGCGCGCTGCTCTATCGGCAATATGGCGTGGTGATTCGCCTGATGATGCTCTTCATCGCCAGGCTCGTCGGCACATCGACCGACACGACACGAGACCACGAATACACGGACTGGCGGGAGGTCGAGGCCTTCGCCGCCGAGCTCGCCGAGTCGGTGAACGGGGCTGCTAGATCACCAGCT
>DATJWL010000106.1:0-30101 GCA_035501215.1 Casimicrobiaceae bacterium | reverse complement strand
TTGTAATCGACCATCACGAGCATCTCGGGCGGAATCCGTTCGCGCACCGTGCGCAACGCCGCGAGGTCTTCTTCCGGCGCCGGATAGCCGAGGCGCAGCTTGATCGCGCTCATGCCTCTCGCGAGAAGAGTCTCGGCTTCGCGTGCGAGCTTGTCCAGAGGCATCAGACCCAGCCCGCGGCTGTCGTAGGCGCGAATCGAGCGTCGAGTCGCGCCGAGCAGGTTCACGAGCGGCAGACCAGCGGCCACTGCGACAGCGTCCCACAGCGCCATGTCCAGCGCGGAGATCGCCATGCGCACGGTCCCCGTAACCCCGATCAGCGCAGAGCGTCGAACGAGCCTTTGATAAGCGGCCTGCGGCTGCACCGGCTGCCCCTTCACGAGATCCACCGCTTCGGCGAGCAGCAGCGCGATGGACTTGGCGCCTGCCGGCGTGTAGCCGAAAAGATAAGCGTGTCCGACGACGCCTTCTTCAGTGAGCAGGTCGACCAGCAACAGCGGAACGGTCCGAATCACCGCAACACTTGTTCCGAGCGCGATCTTCAAGGGGGCGCCCACCGCACGCGTCGTGACGCTGCGCACGGTCAGCGCGGCGGGGACGGGCAATGCTGTCGGGATCGTCACATCGCGCCGGTTGCGTTGGTGGCGGCGCGTAGTCTAGCAGCTCGACCGGACCTCCCGTTACCCGCCGCCTTTCAACGGCGGCTTCGAATAGGCGACGCGCGCGAAGTCGTGTGCGTAGGACACGCGCCTACGATGCGCGTTTCCCGCACGGAACACGACGACCGCAATGCCCTCTAAAGGGGGGCACGGCGCATTCATATGAACGACAGGAGAAAGACGATGAAACATTCGCTGCTCAGTCTCGCGGTAGGAGCCGCGCTCGCGGCTTCGGCGGGTCTTGCACTAGCGCAGAGCAAGGGCGTAACGATAGGCACGCTGGAGTGTCATGAAGCGAGCGGCGCGGGGTTGATTTTCAGCTCGTCGCGCGACCTCAACTGCACCTTCAGCGGCATGGAAAAGGGCGCCAGGCCCATTCGCTACAAGGGCAAGATCAACAGGTACGGAGTGGACATCGGCTTCCAGGAAAACGCAGTGATCCTTTGGGGCGTTGTCTCGACCAGCGACAAGTTCACGCCGGGTGATCTAGCGGGCAAATATGTCGGCGCCACCGCGCAGGTGGGGTTTGCTGCCGGCCTGGGGGCCAACGTGCTCTTTGGGGGGACCAACAACGGCTTCGCGCTTCAGCCGCTGAGCGTGCAGGGGTTCAACGGAATCAATCTCGCCGCCGGAGTGGCGGAGGTAGAGCTCCGCGCCTCCTGAGCGTCACCGCCGCTGAGGCGCAGCGGTATCCCGAGCGCCCGGGCAGAAGAGCACGCTTCTGCGCGGGCCGTTACCCGTTACGTCAATCTGCTGTCCGGGCGGCGGCGCTTCCATCGCGCCGCTCGCACCTAGTTTTGCCGTGACGACGCCTACCGGGCGCTCGCCGAGTGGCTCGACTCGGGATGGTGCCTGATCGTGCCCGGCAGCGGATGCTGCGCCTCCCGCGCGCGGGCTGCGCCCCGGATCATCGCGTCGATGCTCCACGGACCTGGACCCGCCAGCCACAAATAGAAGAACACGAAGCAGAACAGCACTGCGAGATCGCCGCCGTTCAGAATCGGCAGCCAGTTCTTCGGGAAGTGCGCCATGAAATAAGCGACCGCCATGTCGCCGGACAGAATGAAAGCGATCGGCCGGCTGAACAACCCCACGAGCAGGAGCATCCCGCCTGCGAATTCCAGGATGCCCTGCAAACCTTCCAGCGAGATGAACTGAAGATTGTCGAACTGCGGCTGGTGCGGCACGCCGAACAGCTTGGCCGTGCCATGCATCACGAAAAGAAGCGCCGCCACGATGCGCAACACGCTGAGCATGCGAGGCGACCAAATGTCAAAGAAAACGTCCTTGCTCATCGTTAAGCTCCTTGCTCGTACGTCGACGGCCTGCCGTGGCCTCGCGCCCCCGCCACCCTCGTATAGCGTTGGAAGGTTTTCGAGCCGACTGGTTCCGCCCGTCTCGACTCCCGGCGCCCATTCGCGCATGATTCGCCAGTCCATCCAACCCGGACGTGCGGATGCTCCAGGTCATCAACCCCATCGTCGTCGGCGGCGGCGTTGCGCTCGCGATATTTGTCGGTGTCATCGTTTTCCTCATGCTCGGCCGCCGCATCGGGCTGCGGGCAATCGCCCGCGATGGGATCGCCGGCACGCCCAACATAAGCTCGCTCGAAGCCGCGGTGTTCGGCCTCCTCGGCCTCCTGATCGCGTTCACGTTCTCGGGTGCTCTGTCCCGCTTCGACGTGCGGCGCGCTCAGGCGGTAGACGAAGCCAACGCGATCGGCACCGCTTACCTTCGCATCGATCTGCTGCCGGCGTCCGCTCAACCGGCGCTGCGCGAGAGCTTTCGCAACTATGTCGATGCGCGCATCGCCACCTACCGCACGCTGCCCGACGTCGAGGCTGCCGGGCGCGAACTCGTGCGCTCGCAGCAACTCCAGAGCGAGATCTGGGCTCGAGCGGTCGCCGCCGTTCGCTTGCCGGAAAGCCGCCCTGAGAGTGAATTGCTGCTGCTGCCCGCGCTCAACCAGATGTTCGACGTGACCACCGTGCGGGTTACCGCAACGCAGATGCATCCTCCTCTCATCATCTACGGGATGCTGATCGGCCTGGCGTTCGTCTCCGCGCTGCTTGCGGGCTACCAGTCCGCGGGTGAGAAGGGTTACGACTGGGTGCACAAGATCGGCTTCGCCTCGATCGTGGCAATCACCGTCTACGTGATCCTCGACATCGAGTATCCGCGCCTGGGTTTTGTCCGCCTGGACGCGATCGACCAGGTGCTGGTGAGCGCGCGCGCTGCGATGAAGTAACGAACTACGCTTCCTTGAGCGGCCGGGCGAGAAACAGGTAGCGATTGAGGCTGAAGAAATAATCGCCGTCGGCACTGCGGCTCTTGAGATCCTTCAGCCAGGCGTCCGCCTCGGTGGCGCTGATCCCGAATTGCGTGACGATCTTCGGCGTGGAGTCGATCAACCCGGCGCTGAAGGAGTCCTCGTCGTAGCGCAGATTGAGCACGGGATAAGCCTCGACCTCGATGAGATCGAGCCCCGCGCGCTGAAGCAGCCGAGGCAGCGCCGGCGGCAGGTGCGGCTGACCGAACTCGCGCAGGCGTGCCTCCATGATTCTCTCGTGCCTCTCGCGGTCGGACGTGAGCCAGACGCAGGAGTCCCAGTCGGTGTCGACGATGACCAGGCGGCCGTCGCGCTTGAGCACCCGCGCGGCCTCGGCGAGCGCGCGCTCGATATCGGCCACGTACAGATAAACCTGAACGGCAACGACGAAATCGAAGCTGCCCGATGGAAAATCGAGCTTCGTCGCGTCACCGACGACGAATTGCAGGCGGTCGGCGACGCCTTCGCGCTCGGCGCGCTTCTGCGCGGCCGCGATCATGTCGGGACTGTTGTCGAGACAGGCGATGCGTCCGTCCGAGCCGATCTCACGCGCCATCTCGCAGGCGAGAAATCCGACGCCGCAGCCGATCTCGAGACCGCGCTCGCCTGCCTTCAGGGCCAGCAGTGCCCGGGTGCGCACGCGCTGTTCGACGATCGGCGCGGATGCGTACATCCGCTCCATCCGGGTCGCGCCTGCAGCATCGAACTTGCGCAGGGGTTTAGCCATCTGACGAGCAATGAGTCAAGCTGAGGGCCGGGGTCTCCGGCCGGACCGGCGCGCGCCACTCGGCTTCGCCCGGTAGGGCTTGTGTGACTCGCGCGCCGCGCTCGGCCGAGCAAGCTGCAGGCGCTCGCGCAGCCACGCCGCGAAGGCCCGCTCAGTTAGCTTGCCTTCGGCGACGGCCAGGTACTGCTCGTACAGCTCGACGTCGTCGGCCTCGAGCGTCGCGCCGTTCAGCTCGATGAAAGACTCGCAGCAGACTGCGGCCGTACGCTTGTTGCCGTCGACGAACGGATGATTGCGCGCGAGCCTGTAGGCAAGCGCCGCAGCCAGATCGGCAATGTCGGGCGCAGGGTCGCCGTAGGCCTGCAACTGCCGCGGCCGCACGAGCGCGGATTCGAGCAGCCCGTCGTCGCGCAATCCCGTGCTGCCGCCGTGCTCGGCCAGTTGGCGGTCGTGGATCAGGAGAACGTATTCTTTCTCGAGCCAGATGATCACAGCAGGGTCTCAGCTTCCGGCCAGCCTGCGCAACAACGTGCGTCGCTTGCGCATTACACGCTCCGCCACTTCCATCTTCGCGACGAGCTTCGGATCGTATGGGGAAAGCTTGATCCCGTCGGGAAGGTCCGTTGCAAACAGCGTGTCGCCCTTCGCGAGTCGCAGTCGCGCAAGAAGTGCCTTTGGCAGGACGATGCCGGCCGAATTGCCTACGGTGGTAATCTTGATCTTCATCTCGTAACTCCGGGTGATGATATAACACATGTTATAAATCGACGAAAACCCCGGCAAGCCTTTTTCAAAACCTCGTAGTCGCGGGAATCATGGCTTTTCCTCGGTCGAACGTGGCGTCGCCCCGGGATAGCTGAGCGTCCCACCGGGCTCGAGCTTCGCCACCACCGTCATCTGTGCCGGCTCGATGCGCCTAGACGCGACGATGTGCAAGACTGCTTCGCCGGCGGCGAGGAGATAGTCGGCGATGATTCGCCGATGGCACCGCCACCACGGTGCCTCCGCGCACATGATCGCACAGCGCCGGGCATGCCCCAGCTCGCGCAGTCGCTCGAACCCAGCCCAAAACGCCTCGCTCATCGCGTAGTCCGCGTAGTTGTGGAAGCTGTCGTTTTCCCAGAATGCGTTGACCTCCCGCGGCACGTCGCGCTGCCGGCCGCGCAGGCCACCGAGCGCGGCGATGTGCTCGCAGCCGATGCGATGCGCGACGAGCGCGTCCGGAAGCGCGTCGGCGTTGTATTGCGGGTTCGTTCGCGACCGCGGAACCGTTCGCACGTCGACGACGAGCGCAACGTCGGCCTCCTTCAGCAGCTCGACGAACGCCGCGATCGGCCGGGTCGAATGTCCGATGGTGAAGAACGGGTTCGCCACGATCGACGCGCAGGCTGCGCGGTCATTTCGCCGGCGGCTGGAATGGACGCAGCGTCAACGGATAGGTCGCGAGGCTGCGCTCGCCTCCGCTGCCGACGGCGCGCACCGATAATAGATAATCGTCCTTGGACAGCGGCACGGTCGCGGCGGTGACGTTGCCGACGAACTGCGCGCCCTGCCAGAACGGCGAGGTCGTGTCGCGCCAGACGATCTCGTAGCCGGCAAGGTCAGCCTCCGGATTGGCGAGCCAGGAGAGGGTCGTCCGGTTCTCGAGCTGCAGCGTGTGGATGCGCACGCCCGACGGCGGCGCAGGGGCGCGGGCGAGCGAGGCGAGCGCGGCGGCATTCACGCGCGCCACGCCGGCCAGGTATTCGAAATCGACGAACTGCGGCAGGTCTCCGTATTGAACGCCGTCGACCATGCGCACGTCCTGGTGCTGGTGGTGGAAATCCTCGCGGGCCTCGGTGAAACGCACGGCCGCGTAGCCTTGGGCGAGGAACGGAATGTGATCGCCGCCGCGCAGATAACGGTCGCGCCGATACACGACCTTGACCGCCGTCTCCGGAACGTAACGCTGGGCGGCGTCGCGGATCGTGCGCGCCAGCTCGCGCGCCGGCGAATCGTTCTCGCCGCTCGTCTCGAGACGGCGCTGCCACTCTTCGGTCACCTCCTTGCCCGCCGGTACGCCTTCGGCGAAGAGGCGCACTGTGCTCGCGTCGCGATGCCCTTCTTCGTCGTGCGCGTTGCCGACGATGTCGTTGGTGATCATCGCCTCGACGTTCACGCCCTTGTCGTGCGCAACGCGGGCCCAGTGCGCGGCGCCGAGCAGCCCCTGCTCCTCGCCCGCGACGGCCATGAAGACCAGCGTTGCAGGGAAGCGGCGCTTGGCGAACGTGCATGCAAGCTCGATCGCGATGGCGGTGCCCGACGCATCATCGTTCGCACCCGGCGCGTCGCACTGCGAGTTCATGACGTTGCCGCACATCGAGTCGTAGTGGCCAGAGACAACGAGCGTGCGCGCCTTCGCCTGCGGGTCGACGCCATCCAGCGTGGCGACGACGTTGGTCAGCGATACCGGCCTCGGAATGCGTGGTGTGGGCTCCTGAACGAATTCGTCCAGCTCAACCTTGAGCCGCCCTCCGGATTCGGCCGCGCAGCGATCGAGCGTGTCTCGAATCCAGCGGCGAGCCGTGGCGATGCCGCGCTTCGGATCGTCGTTCGACGAGAGCGAGTGGCGCGTGCCGAAGCCGGCTAGCGTACGGACATAGGTCTCGAGCCGCTGCTGCGAAACTTCGCGGACGAGATTCGCGACTTCGGGACTCGCGGTCGCGGGCACGTCGGTGGCGCCGGCGGAAGCGCTCACGATCGCCAAAGCGCATAGCGCGGCAAGAGGAAGGTATTGGGGCAGGTTGCGACGGTTCAGCGCATAGCGACCGTCATCCTCGGCGGGCTTCATGAGCTTAAGCGTTCCTCCAGTTGATCGAGAAAACCCTGTTGGCCCGGGTGAATCTTCTCCCGCGCGGCTTCCATCGTAAACCAGCCGCCGCGATCGACCTCCGGGAATTCCTGCTGTCTGCCAGAACGCGGCGGCCATTCCATCGAGAAGGCGTTGCTCTGGATCGCCGACGCGTCGATGTCTCCGCGCAGGGCCCACGCGTGAATGATCTTGCCGCTTTTCAGCTGCAACGGTTCGAGGGCCAGGAATTCTCCGCTCACGCGCGATCCGGTTTCTTCCTCGAACTCGCGCTGCGCCGCCGCGAGCTCGTCGTCGCCTTCCTCGAGCTCTCCCTTGGGAATCGACCAGGCGCCGGCGTCCTTCCCATGCCAGTACGGCCCGCCCGGATGTATGAGAAAGACCTCCAGCGTGCCGTCGCGAAAACGGAAAAGGAGGATTCCCGCGCTGATGCGTTTCGCCATGCGAGTCCTATCTCGCGGGCATGCGAAAGTTCGCGCAGGGATCTTCGCGCGCGGCCGGCGGCGTGAACCAGAGATAATCGAACCCGGGGTGAGCGGCAACGACCTGCCGCGGAAAATCGCGCGCGCGCGCGTCGTCGTCGTCGACTTCGATCAGCCCGACGCTCAGCGAGGGAGCGCCGGCGTCCGGCAGTCCCGGTGCGTGCAGGTACACGGGCACGCCGAGATCGGAGCGGACGTGCCCGTTGCCGGCGATGAGAATGGCCCCCGACGCGGTCGCTGCGTCGGCCAGGGCCTGCGCCATCGCTGCGTCGCGCAGCCGCTGGGCGAGGACAATGCGCGGCACGACGGATTCCGGCGCCATGCCGCAGTGGCTCTCGACGATGTCGGCGCGCAGCGCCTCGGCCTGTGCATCGGTCCAGCGTGCCGCGTGAAAGCGCGCGTATCCGATCGCTTTCGCACCGTCGTCGACAATGGACTGCTCTTCTTCGCGCAGTTGTGCGCGCGACAGATTGCCGGCGCGTATCGGGAGGTGCTGCGCCAGCGCGGCCTCGACGATCGGCTTGTGCATCGGCCACTGCCAGCCCTTGCGGTCGAGCCGGCCCGCGTCGGCGAGCCGTTCCGCATTGGCTCCCGCCGCTTGGGCGGCAATCAGCGCCTCGTCGCGGTCGAGGTCGAACTGCTCCATGACGAGCGCCGGACGCGCTCCGGTCGCGGCAATGGCCAAGATAAGCCGCGCGCGAATCGCGTGATGTGCGGCATTGTCGTGGACTTCTCCCAGCAGGCGATAGCGCGCCGACGCGAGATCGGCGGCGAGCGAAGACTCGCTGACAAAGCGGCCCGCGCGCACGTCCCAGATGCGCGGCTCGGCGGCGGGAGCGGCGCCGGTTGAGGGAAGGGCGTGCAGGGCCAGGACCGCGGAAAGCAATGCAGGAAGGCGCACCACGGACGGTATCATGGCACTGAAACGCCGGGAACCGCACGAAGGCTCGAGTGCACATCACGTCGAACCGCCCGGATGTCGAGCGCGTCTTCCGCGAGTCTCTGCGACTCCTCGGCGTCCTCGAGCGGCATTGATCGCGAATCCGCGCGCGGCCGGTCGAGCATCTAAGGGGTTCCAGCCTTGCGCAAGGGAGATTCGAAATGAAGCCGCTGGTTGCAATCGAGCCCAGGCTGATCTCGCTCCTCCTTGCCGTCGCGTGCGTGGCGCTCGGCTCGTGCTCGGCGACGGGCGAGGGGTCCAGCGCCAACCCGACGAGCATGAGCTTAGCCGCCGGCGGCACGATCCGCATGCAGCTCCATATGGGCACCGTGAAGGTCGTCGGCGTGCCCGAGGACAGGATCACGGTCTCCTGGCGCGCGAAGTCTTCGCGGGACGAGCGCCGGGTCAGCGTGAAGCTGCAGCGTTCCGGCGGACAGGAGGCGACACTCGAAGTGGAGGGGCCGGACGACGACACGCGCTATCGCATCGAGGTGCCACAGCAGTCGAATCTCTCCATCGAGATGATGGCGGGCGAGCTCGACGTAAGCGGCGTCCTCGGCAACTTCGACGCCGAGCTGCTGGCGGGCGAAATGGATCTTCGGGTCGCATCGCCCGAGCGCTACCGCAGCGTCCGCGCCGCGGTGACTGTCGGCGAGATCAGTGCGCGGCCGTGGCAGATCGATCTGGACGGCCTGTGGCGCTCATTCAAGGCAACCGGCGAGGGCGAATACCAGCTGCGGGCGCAACTCCTCGCGGGACAGATCACGATCCGCTCCGATCAGACGCAGGATCCTCAGCCCGGCAACATCGATCGCAGCACCCGATCGCGCAGCACGATGTGATGGTAGAAGCCCGCGACGGCGTGCACGCCCGCGACCCACAGGATCGTCTCTCCGAGCCAGGTGTGCAGGGTGGCAAACGAGCTCCCGGTGGCGTGGGCCTCGGCGAGCCACGGACCGATCCTGACGTTGCCGAGCAAGGTCAGCGGATGACCCTCGAGCCAGGCGCCGGTGATCGCGGTCAGCGGGAGCAGCAACAGGAGGATGTACAGGATCACGTGCACGAGCCTGGCCGATACCCTCATCCACTGTGGCATCGCGGGCTCCTCCGGCGTTACGTCGAATGTGCGCCACGCCAGGCGGACGAGCACGAGGGTGACGATGGTGATGCCCAGTGTTTCGTGGAGCTGCCGGTCGAAATCCCTGGCGGCCGAGTAGACGCGCTGCTCCGATCCGCCCGGTCCGTATACGTACGCGGCGATGACCAAGACGGCGGTCAACCAATGCAGACTCTGCGCTACGGCTCCGTAGCGGAGCCTGGTACCGAACGCCGCGATGCTCAGCCTCGGCGGAAGCCCTGGTGCGCGAAAGCGGAAGGGGCCGATGCGGGCACGACGAGCGGCTGGATCAGCGGTGTGGCGAGCGGCTGGATCAGCGACGTGTGCATCGGTGGACGTATAGTGGGCGGCCGCCCCCGGAAATCGCGGTCGCCGAATCCGCGTCTCTGCGGGAAGTTGGCGCCGTTCAGCACGACGATGCCCGACGGGTAAAAGGCCGGTCCCCATCCGAAGTTGCAGCCATACCACGATGGATCGCACCCGGTGTACGCCGGTGCAGGCTCATCCATCACGTACTGCACGACGGGTGGCGCGGGCTGGACGATGTATTGCACGATGGGCGGCGCCGGCGGCGCATACATCACCGGGGGCGGCGCGTACAGCGTCGGCGGCGGCAGTTGTTTCGCCTTGTCGACTTCGTCTTCGAGCTGCCGGACGCGCTCGGTCAGCGCCTGCGTCTCCGCCTTGCGGGCAGCGTCGTCGTTCGAGTGCACGATCTTGAGGACGCGGGCATCGTCCGGCGGAGTGAGATTGCTGACGTTGAGCGATCCGGAGGCATCGACCCAGGTGTAGATGTCCGCATGCGCACAGCGCAGCCCGAAGGTTGCCGCGATCGCAACCGGCAGGGCTATGCGAAGAAAGGCGAACATCAGCGACCTCCGATGATCGGCACCACCCATTGTAGGCCGCCACGCAGGCCCTGGGTAGAGGCTATGCTCGCGGCGCTTGTAAGCAAGCGTTTCAGGAGGGACGGAGTCGCTCCGACTCCTTTGCGAAATCCGCGGCTGTGGCCGATTTGAGAGAGCGTGCAACGGCAAAGAGCTACATCTGCCGGAAGCGGTGCGCGAAGGCGCGGCTCACGGGCAGCGTCTCGGAACGCGACTTCAGGCGTATCGAGGTGCGCCCCGAAAGATCGCGCGTCGTCGACACGACCTGGGCGACGTTGACGATCGTGCTGCGATGGATTTGCCAGAACCGCGCCGGGTCGAGCTGCTCGACCAACTCCTTCAGCGAGGTGCGGATGAGCGCTTCGCCCTCGCGCGTGAATACGCTGGTGTATTTGTCGTTCGCCTTGAAATAGCAGACCTCGTCGACGGCAATCAGCCGCACCTGATTGCCGATCGCAGCGCGGATCCAACCGAGCCGCTCGGGTCCCGACGGAAGCGAGCCGGCAAGCGAGGGCAGCATGCGTCCGAGTGCCTCGACCGCCGCGGCGAGCCCTTCCGGCTGCGCACGGCGCGCGAGACGCTCGCGCAACCTCCGCACCGTTTCGAGCACGCGTTCCTCGGTCACCGGCTTCAGGATGTAATCGACCGCCTCGCGCTCGAACGCTTCGAGCGCGTATTGATCGTAGGCAGTGACGAACACCACGTGCACGCCCGGGCCCACGCGCCGTGCAACCTCGAGCCCGGTCAGGCCGGGCATGCGGATGTCGAGGAAGACGATGTCCGGATCGTCCTCCTCGATGAGCCGCAGCGCCTCCGGACCGTTGGCCGCGACGCCCACGATCGCGAGCTCGGGCCACGCGGCCGCGAGGCGCTCGCACAGGTAGGCAGCGAGTTGCGGCTCGTCGTCGGCGACGAGCGCGCGCGGCGCCGGCGATCCGGTTGCACTCATCGCTCGGCGCCGATCGGCAGGGCGAGCGTCACGGCCGTGCCGGGTTGCCTGTCCTCGATGACAAGCCGTGCCCGTTCGCCGTAAAGGCTCGCCAGCCGCTCGCGAACGTTGGCGAGCCCGAGTCCGCCGGAAGCGGGTCCTGGCCGCGCTGTCGGGAAGCCTTCTCCGTCGTCCGTGACGGTGAGCACGAGCGAGGCGCCTTCGCGCCGCGCCGAGACGCTCACCGTGCCTCCGGCGAGCTTCGGTTCCAGGCCGTGCTTGATCGCATTCTCCACCAGCGGCTGCAGCAGCATGGGCGGCAGCGGGAGTGCTGAGAGATCGGCGGGTATCTCGACTCGATAGGCAAGCCGCGATCCCATCCGCACCGTCATCAGATCGAGATAGGCTCGCAGGAGATCGACCTGGCGGCCGAGCGTTGCTTCGGCGCCGTCTCCCGCCACGGCGGCATGGCGCAGGTAATCGATCAGCCGCTCGAGCATTCGCTTGGCGGCGGAAGGCTGAGCATCGACGAGACTGATCACGTTCGCCAGCGTATTGTAAAGAAAGTGCGGCTCGACCTGCGCTTCCAGGCGCTTGAGCTGCGCGAGATGGAACTGGTGCTCGGAGGCTTCCACTCGCGCGCGCTCGCGCTGGAATGCCGCCTCCGCCCGGGCCTCGCGTTCGCGCAGATGGAACATCAGCGCCAGCACCGCGGAGATGATGAGCGTCAGGATGAGGATCGACGTCGCCCCTTGCGCGGAAAACAGCCACTGCCGCGAGCCGCGCCAGTCGAGCAGCGTGAAGCCCAGCCAGTAGCCGACGAACACGCCGACGATCGAGACGCCGGAATAGTAGACCGTGCGTGCCGCGAACGACAGCCGCGCAATCCGGTCTTGCGCCAGGCGCTCCGTGATCTCGAATCCGCCGTGGATCAGAAAGCCTATGCAATTCGCGATGACGAAGTTCGCCCACAGCACGTGCCCGATCTGCCATTCCGGATTGAATATCAATGCCAGCAGCGCAAATACGAGAGCGAACATCGAATTGAAGATGAGCGTGTAGAGCAGACCGCGCGCGGTCGTGCGCCGGAAGCGGCGAAAGAACGGGATCAGCTCAAGCGGATGTCTGGCGTAAGGCGCGCAGTCGGCTTGGCCCAGTGGCGCGCCGAGGGTGGTCGTCTTGCTCATGATCGGCTCCTGATGCTGTTTGTCGCCTGGGGCTTGCTCGACTCGCGCGCATTGTCCCCTGGGCGGCCGGGCACACACCAGTCGGGCTGCGACGAACCGCCCGTCACGGGGGCCGAACGGACGCGGGCGGGAGCGTGTGACATGCCCACAGCGAGGGCGAAATGTTATGACAGAATCCCGGCCATGACCTCGTTCGACGGCGAGCGCGCGCTCGACACCCCCATCTGGTCGTGCCTCACGACCCGCCACGCGCATATCGCGAGCGGCGGCGCGCTGGCGCGCCGCTATCCGGCGAGCATTTCGCCGATCGGAGCTTTGGCGGGCAACGGCCGCGAACACGTCGCCGCACTCGAGTCGGTGGTGGAAGCCGGCGACGACTTTGCGGTGTTCGCGCCGTCGGTGCCGGTGCTTTCCGCGAACTGGGAGAGGCTGTTCGAGTCGCGCCTCCTGCAGATGATCCGCACCGAGCGATCGCCGCTGCCGGAAGGCGACGTCGAGGTGTCGAGGCTCGGCGCAGCGGACGTTCCCGACATGCTGGCGCTCGTCGAGCTCGCGAAGCCCGGACCGTTCCGAACGCGCACGGTCGAGCTGGGAGGTTACATCGGCATTCGCGACGGGGGACGCTTGATCGCAATGGCGGGGGAGCGGCTTTGGGTCGGAAGCTTTCACGAAGTAAGCGCGGTGTGCACGCATCCCGACGCGCAGGGACGCGGATACGCGCGCGCGCTTACCGCGCGTGTGATCAATCGGATGCTCTCGCGCGGCGAGACGCCGATGCTGCATGTCGAATGGACCAATACGCGGGCGATCGACATGTACCGCGCGCTCGGTTTTGCAGTGCGCTGCGAGCTCGCATTGCTGCACGCTAAGCGCATCGGGTAAGCTTCGCGTTCGATAAGTTCGAACACCGGGGAGGTTTCTCGTGAAGCGACTTTTCTTCGGCTTCATCGCGGCCGTTTTCGCGGCCGGAATGATGGGGTCCGCCGTAGCGCAGGCGCAGCAGTCCAAGCCTATTCCGCGCGTCGCCTACGTATGGATATTCAAGGAAGGCCCGTCGGCCCCCTATGAAAGCGCATTTCGCGAGGGGATGCAGCAGCTGGGCTGGATAGATGGCAAGACCGTCAACATCGAGCCCCGTGACGCACAAGGCAGCCAGGAGAAGCTGGCGGCGATCATGCGCGAGCTGGTCGATCGCAAGGTCGACGTCATAGTGACCGCGTGCACGCCCGAGGCGAGGGCCGCCGCCAAGGTTACCAACACTATACCGATCGTGATGGCAGCAACCGGCGATCCGGTGTCCGCTGGGCTTGCGACGAGCTTTGCGAGACCCGGCGGCAACGTGACGGGCGTGTCGGCGATGCTGCTCGATTCGAGCGCCAAGCGTGTCGGGCTGCTCAAGGAGGCCTTCCCGAAGATGTCGGTGGCGACCGTGCTGTGGAATCCGGCGCGTCCGGACAACAAACCCGAAGTCGCCGCCATGCAAGACGCTGCCAGGACGCTGAAAGTGCGCCTCGATTCACAGGAAGTGCGAACGCCCCAGGAGCTGTTCGACGCCCTCGATGTGTTGCCGACGACAGGGACGCAGGCGATCCTCAACGCCGGCGATCCGCTGTTGAGCGGCGAGGGTCAGATCGAGAAGATCATTGCATTCGCAAATGCGCGCCGGCTTCCGACGCTCTTCGAGAGCAAGGTCTTCGTCGACGCCGGCGGGCTGATGTCCTTCGGACCGGACTTCCCGGCGCTGCATCGTCGCGCCGCCGACTACGTCGACAAGATATTGAAGGGCGCGAAGCCGGGCGACCTCCCGATCGAGCAGCCGACGAAATTCGAGCTCGTCATCAATATGAAGACCGCCAAGGCGCTTGGCTTCACGATCCCGCAATCGCTCCTCGTGCAAGCGGACGAGGTGATTCGCTAGGCTCGGTCATGCGTCTTCGCCTGCGCGAGCTTTCGATCTTCTTCGGCATTGCGGTCTCGACGAGCGCCGGTGCCGTTGACGTTAATGTCGTTGGTTTGTTTCCCAGCAAAGCCGTGGTGCAGATCGACGGCGGGCCGCTGCAGACGCTTTCGATTGGGCAGAAAACGGCCGAGGGCGTCGTCCTCCTCTCGGTGGAGCCCGACGGCGCGACCTTCGAGGTCGACGGCCGGCGCGTCGCGCTCGGCCTTTCGCACGCGCGCATGAAGCCGGGCGAGGGCGCCGCCTCGGTCAAGGTCGCCGCCGACGAGCGAGGCCATTTCAATACGATGGGCCAGGTGAACGGCATCGCGGTGCGCTTCGCGGTGGACACAGGAGCGACCTTCATCGCCTTTCACGCCAACGAGGCGCGGCGGCTGGGGCTCGACTATCGCAAGGGGCGAAAGGTCCTGATGCAGACCGCGGCAGGGGTCGCGCCTGCGTACCTAATCACGCTCGACACGGTGCGCATCGGCGACATCACGGTGAACAGCGTGGACGCCGTCGTGATGGATAGCGACGGCCCGTCCGTCACTTTGCTCGGCATGAGCTTCCTCAAGCGCATGGACATCCGGCGGGAGGGAGAGATCATGACGCTGACCCAGCGCTATTAGGAAGAGCAAACCCTTCCTGAGTCTAGATCGCGCCTGCATAACTCGCGACGTGGGTTCGCGGCCGCCGTCGAGGTATTGCACAATGGCGCGTGGAATTTCTGAGCGCCCACCTTCATGATCCCGGTTTCGTGCCGAGCGTTGCCTTGGTCGTGGTCTTCTATGCTCTGCTGCGCGGCTCGCGGCATACGATGTGGCGCATCGCGCTGCTCTCGTTTCCGGGCACGATCGCGCACGAGCTGATGCATCTCGTCGTGGGCTTCCTCTTTCATGCGAAGCCGCACGGGTTCTCGATCTGGCCGCGAGTGGGCAGCAGCGGCTGGACACTCGGCTCGGTGTCGTTTCGCAACGTCGGCCTCTTGAACGGTGCGTTCGTTGCGCTCGCGCCATTGCTGTTGCTGCCGATCGCGTGGCTGTGCCTCGTGCACGTTCTCGTGCCGCTGTGGATCGAGAATCGATGGGGATGGTGGCTGCTTGGAGGCTATCTCGCTGCGACGGTGCTCTTTGCGGCATTGCCCTCGGGCCAGGACATCAGGATTGGCGGTCCGTCCCTTCTCCTCTATGCCGCGTTGGGCGGGCTCGTTTGGTGGGGCTACTCCTATATTTAGCGTCGTGGAAGTTCATATACCCGATCCGGCCCATGCCGCATCCGAGCGGGCGCGAGCCAACTTCCGGCTCGCGACGAGGATCGCGCTCGGTTTCGTCGCGCTGATTTGGCTCATCCAGTTATTGGATTGGACGCTCGGTGTGAGCCCGGGGATCTTCGGCGTCCGGCCGCGCGAGTGGTCGGGGCTGCCCGGCGTTCTGCTTGCGCCGCTGATGCACTCCGGATTCGCGCATCTCATCGCGAACACTCCGCCGCTGCTGGTCGCGGGCACCGCGATGCTGTACCTCTATCCGGCCTCGGCGCTTCGAGTCCTGCCAGCGATCTATCTCGGTCCCGGTCTCGCGGTGTGGCTCTTCGCGCGAGGCGGCGTGCATCTCGGCGCCAGCGGATTGGTCTACGGCCTGGTCAGCTACATTTTTTTCGCCGGCCTGATCCGACGCGACCGCCGTGCCATCGCCGCAGCGCTGCTGGTGGCGTTCATGTACGGCACGCTGGTATGGGGAATCTTTCCGATCGAGCACGGTGTTTCCTGGGAAACCCATCTCGCGGCAGCGTTGATCGGCGTGGCTCTGGCGATCGCGCTGCGCCGTCTCGACCTGCCTGCGCGACGCCGGTATTCGTGGGAAGACGAGAAGGAGTCATAGTTCTCCAGACGAGGCTTTTAACCGAGAATACGGCACCCGAGACCCCGCGACCCTATCTCGATGAGCTCTTCACCTGCCGCTGCGAAGCCGGCAAGGCCAACCATCGGCGCTGCGCTCCGCTTCTTCTTCGTCTTCGGCACCATCGCGGTGTTCCTCTTCCTCGATCAGCAGCTGTTGTCGACCGAGCTGAAGCCGGCGCTCAGCACCGCGATCTTCGTCTGGCTCTTCGCCGCGGTTCTCGTTGGCGCGTTGACCGTGGTCGCAAACGCCGACGAACTCGCCGTCCTGTTGGGCGAACCCTACGGGACGCTGATCCTCACCCTGAGCGTGGGCAGCATCGAGATCATGACGATCGCCACGGTCATGCTGACCGGCGAAGCAAACCCGACGCTCGCCCGCGACACGATGTTCTCCGTGGTCATGATCGTGATGAGCGGCCTGATCGGCCTCGCGCTGCTTCTCGGCGGCTTGCGCCACCACGAGCAGGGTTACAACCTTCCCGGAGTCAACGCCTATCTCAGTCTCATCATCGTTCTGAGCACGCTCGGCATGATCCTGCCGAACTACACGACGACCACCCTGGGCGCTACGCTCTCGCGCGGCCAGGAGTCTTTCCTGATCGCGATGTGCCTGAGTCTCTACGCCGTCTTTCTGACCATCCAGACGACGCGCCACCGTTCCTACTTCGCTGAGGTCGCGACCACGCCAGAATCGACCCCGCACTTATCTTCGGGGGCGAGCAACCGGATGGCCGTGGCGCGTCACGCGGCGCTGATGATCGTGTTCCTGGGGGCGACCATCCTGCTCGCGGAGAAGCTGGCCGTCACGCTCAACACCGGGCTCGAAAAGTTCGGTCTGCCGCCGGCGCTGGGCGCGCTGCTCGTGGCGATTCTTGTGCTCGTTCCGGAGGGCGTCGGGGCAATCGGCGCAGCGCTGGCCAACCAGGTCCAGCGCTCGATGAACATTCTGCTGGGCTCGGTGCTCGCGACGCTGGCGATGACCATCCCGGCAGTGATCATCGTTGCGATGGCCGGCCATACGACGCTCGAGCTTGGACTCACGGGCGACGGACAGGTCATGCTCTTGCTGATCCTCGTCACCTCGATGTTGACGTTCGGCGGCGGCCGGACCAACGTCCTGCAGGGAACAGTGCACATTGGTATCTTCTTCGCTTATCTCCTGCTGATTTTCATCCCTTGACGTAACGCCGCCGCGCTTTAGTTCTGCTTCACATAGGTGATGAGCGAGAGCGTGGCGCCCTGTGGGCCCATGATCGTCGCGAAGCGGCCTACGGTCGGAGTGTCGGTCGGCTCGCGTCGCCTCAGCGAGGCTGTAGGTAGGAGCGCAGCCAGGCCAGAACGCGCGGCCAGCCCTTGTTGTGATCGTCGCGCACGGAATCGCTGACGAATCCGGAGTGGGTGAGCGTCAGGTGCGTTCCTGAGGACGTCGGCCTCAGTTCCACCAGTACGTGCGTCTCAGGGTGGCTGTCGCCCCAGTCGTGATTCCAGGTGAAGCCGAGCGCTTTGGGAGGCTCGACACGCGTGTACTCGCCGAAGACCGAGAACTCCTTGCCGTCGGCGCTCCTGCCCTCGGTGCGCCACTTGCCGCCGACGCGCAGATCGCTTTTCAGCTGGGTGCTGCGGTACAACGCGTCGTCGCCCCACCACGCGAGGCGCTGCTGCGGATCGATCCACGCCTGAAACACGCGTTCCGGTGATGCATTGATGTCGATTTCGACGACGATGGTGTCGTTCATAGTCAGGGTGTCGTTCATGTCAGTGCGTCCTTCCTTTTTCCTCGACGAAGCGTTTGAGATTGCGGAGTTGGTGCTGCCACATGTAACGGTAATGCGCGAGCCAGTCGTCGACGTTGCGCAGCGGCGCAGCGTTGAGCTGGTAGAGCCGGTTGCGTCCGACCTTGATCTCGCTGACCAGCTCGGCCTCGCGCAGGATTCGCAGATGCTTGGAGATCGCGGGACGGCTGATCGGGAAATCGCGGGCGATGCTCCCCACGGGCTGGCTCCCCTGCCGCAGCAGCGCCAGAATCGCGCGGCGCGTGGGGTCGGCAAGCGCCTGGAAGACGTCGCGCTCGTCCGAATTCAATGAAACCTTATGGTTACCCATAGTTTTGCCAACCTGTCTATCTTTGCCAAGAAATATGTCTAGAATAGGTAACCGTACAGTTACCAAGTATACGCGAAGCCGGGCCCTTGTCAAGCCCTCACAACGATCATCGGATGCGTAGCGGTCGGCGGTCGCGCGTCCGCTCGCCTGCGGGTCAATACGGATTGAGGACGAGCTTCCGCCCGATCTCGCCGATGGTGCGCACGCCGCAGAGCGCCATCGTCGTGTCGAGCTCCTTGCGGATGATCTCGAGCGCCGTCGTCACGCCGGTCTCGCCCATTGCGCCCAGACCAAAGTTGAATGCGCGCCCGATCAAGGTTCCCTTCGCGCCGAGCGCGAGCGCCTTGAAGAGATCCTGCCCCGAGCGGATGCCGCCGTCCATCCACACTTCGATGCTGTCGCCGACCGCCTCGACGATCGGCGGCAGCGCGCGGATGGAAGAGATCGCGCCGTCGAGCTGGCGACCGCCGTGATTGCTGACCACGATGGCGTCGGCGCCTACCGAAACGGCGGTCTTCGCATCATCGACATCCTGGATGCCCTTGAGGATCAGCTTGCCGCCCCATTCGTTCTTCACCCATTCGACGTCCTTCCAGTCGAGCGTGGGGTCGAACTGCTGCGCCGTCCATCCGGACAGCGCTATGAGGCCCCCTACACCTCTAACGTGACCGACGAGGTTGCCGAAGACCTTGCGCCGGGCTCCGATCATGCGCAGCGCCCATCGAGGCTTGGTCAGCAGATCGAGCACGTTGGACAGCCTGATCTCGGGCGGAACGGTCAATCCGTTCTTGAGGTCCCTGTGCCGCTGGCCGAGTACCTGCAGGTCGAGGGTGAGCACGAGCGCAGAGCAATTTGCCGCCTTGGCGCGACCGATCAGCCGCTTGACGAAATCGCGGTCGCGCATCACGTAGAGCTGAAACCAGAACGGCGCGGTCGTCGCCTCCGCGACGTCCTCGATCGAGCAGATGCTCATCGTGGAGAGCGTGAACGGCACGCCGAACTTCTCCGCCGCGCGCGCGGCGAGCATCTCGCCGTCGGCCCACTGCATGCCGCTCATCCCGACGGGCGCAAGCGCGACCGGCATCGTCACTTTCCGGCCGAGCATCGTGGACTCCGTCGAGCGCACGTCGACGTCGATCCCGACGCGCTGGCGCAGCCTCAGCGCCGCGAGGTCGGCGCTGTTGGCGCGATAGGTGCTCTCGCTGTAGCTCCCGGCATCGACGTAATCGTAGAACGCCTTGGGCGCCCGCTTGCGGTGCAACTGGCGCAGGTCCTCGATGCAGGTGATGATGGGCATCGTCTCGAATTGGCGCGACCTTCAGCGCCCCTGCACCGTGTTGAGCCGGTCCTTGAAATCCTGCGCCCAGCCGGAGAGCACGGGCTCGACCTCGCTCCACATGATCGGCTGGTTCTCGGCAAACTGCTTTGTGCCCACGCCGGTGACCACGGCCTCGAGCAAGAGCTTCTGCGTGAGGCTGTCCTCGCATTCGATCTCCGCAGACACCCGCGCCACTCTGGCCGAGGCCCCGCTTGCTGCACGTACCACATTGAAAGCTGCCATGAATGGCAGCGCGTCGCGCGGCCTGAACTGCGGGGAAACGGGTGTGACGCCGGTGATGGCGAAGCGGCACAACGCCACGCCGGGACCGGGTTGGTCGACCACGGGATACTCCGGCGAGAGCACGCGAGCGAAAGCCGTCTGGTAGATCGTGGCGAGTCGCTGCATCACGTCGGCCTCGAGGCCGCGGTATTGCGCGTCGGGATCGATGGTGATCGTGAGCGGTTGCAGGATGAAGCGGTTGTAGCCGCGCAGCTCGGGGTCGGGGCGAGCCAGGCGAGGCGCCCCGGCTTGCCCGGCACCGGCTTGAGCCGCGAGTAATCAGGCAGAAAGCCCGAAGGGTACACAAGGCCTTCGCCTGCGGCGGCCCCAGGGCCTTGGGCGGCAAGCGGCGCCGCGAGCGCGGCTAAGACTAGTGCAACGACGACGA
The DNA here is from genome assembly GCA_035501215.1 of Casimicrobiaceae bacterium. Classification (GTDB taxonomy): domain Bacteria; phylum Pseudomonadota; class Gammaproteobacteria; order Burkholderiales; family Casimicrobiaceae; genus PALSA-1003. The sequence goes on along the minus strand of DATJWL010000106.1, from coordinate 10,070 downwards.
TTCCGATGGACTTCATCTCCGCTCCTCGCGCGTGTTGCAGGATACGCTGCTGATAAGGCTTGAGTTTACGCCGCGACCATGACCGCCGGTCGATGGATGTGCTCGTCTGGCTCTTGCGCGGGGCATTGTGCCATTATCCCGGAGCAAGCCCGAGTTACGCCGCAAATTAATGACCAGCGACCTCGCCTCGGCCGTCAGCCAGTACGGGCTGGCGATCGTCTTCGGCAACGTCTTCGTCGACCAGATCGGATTGCCGATTCCGGCGATCCCCACGCTGGTGGTCGCCGGGGCGTTCGCCGTCGAGGGCAGGCTTTCGATGGCGGCCGTGTTCGCGGTCGCGCTTCTGGCCTGCGTGATCGCCGACGTATCGTGGTATGTCGCCGGTCGAATCTACGGAAACCGCGTCATGCGCATGCTCTGCGCCATCTCGCTCACGCCCGACTCGTGCGTGAGCCAGACGCAGGAGCGGTTCCAGCGCTGGGGAGTGAACGCGCTCGTCATCGCGAAGTTCGTTCCCGGCATCGCTCTGCTCGCGCCGCCTCTCGCCGGCGCGACACACGTCGGCTGGCTGCGCTTTCTCGTATTCAATACCGCGGGCGGCGCGCTATGGGTGGCTGCAGGGCTGGGCGGTGGAATGCTGCTCGGCGCGCAGATCGAGTCGCTGCTCGCGTACGGTCAGCGTTACGGGACCTCGGCCATCTTCGCAGCTGTTGGAATCGTGGTCGCGTACGTCGCGTTCAAATGGTGGGAGCGGCATTCCTTCTACCGCATGCTGCGCATGGCGCGGATCAGCGTCGACGAGTTGCACCGCATGATGGACGCGGGCGAAACGCCGCTCATCGTCGACGTTCGCTCGGCGGTCGCGCGCACGATGGAGCCGCGGCACATCCCCGGCGCGCTGCATCTGCCCCTGCACGGATTCGAGACGCACGTCAAGGAGCTGCCGCGCGACCGCGAGATCATCCTCTATTGCAGTTGTCCGAACGAAGCCTCGGCGGCGCAGGTTGCGAAGCTCCTGATCGACGCCGGGTTCGTTCGCGTGCGGCCGCTACTGGGCGGACTCGAAGCGTGGATCGCGGCCGGGCATCCGGTCGACTCGATTGCCGAAGTCTGACCGGCGCGCGGCCGCGCCTCGCTCTTGCTTCAACAGCTACTAGCCGGGTTGGCGTTCTTCTTTCGCCTTGCCGCCCTCGTGCTCGGCGCGGCGCTCACGCTGAGCGCTCTCCGGTGCTCGACTCGCTTGCGGCGCTGCTGCGCGCTCATGCTGACCGCCTTCGGGCGCGCGGCCGGCTTGCGGCGTCGCCGCGGTCCGGGACGGCGGTTGCGCATGCTGCTCGGATTGCTTCGGCGGCGCGGCGTGCTGCGCTTGCGCCTCGTGCTGCGGCTTGCGCTGCTGCTCCGGCTGCTGCGCCTGTTGCGCGACGTGCGCGCGCCGCTCCTCGGCCGGGGCGCGCGCCGCTTCGGCTGGACGCGTCCTCTCGACCGGCCCCGCCTGCCGCTCGGGCGCTCTCGCCGTTTCTCTCGGCGCGTGCTCGTTGCGTGCCGACGGAGCGTTGTGCGGCTGCGGTACTTGCGTCGTCGCGACGCGGCCGCTCGGCGCAGGCCCGCCGTGATTCGCCTGGATGTGCACGCGACTCATCCACACCGTGCGCTCGCGGTAGAACGGGCGCGAGCGATAGTGCGCACCCCAGTAGGTATTCAGCGAGAAGCTGACGATGTGCAGGTGAATTCGCGGACCGTACTCGATGACCGCGACGCGCGAGCCCCGATACGGAATGACGAGATCGCCGGCGTAGATCCAGCCGCGATCGCCCGCAAAGCCGACGTCGCACCAGCTCCAGTCGGAGAGACAGCCGAACAGCTCGAGGCGAGCGTTCGGTGGCAGTTGCCCAATCGGCGGATATTCGCTGCTCGGCCCGGCAAAGACGTCCACTGCGTTCGTGGTGAACGCTTCCTCGGCGGCGGCAGCAAGCGGCATCGCGGCAGCGATCGCGAAGCAGGCTGCCCAAACGATTCGTTTCATTGTGAATCCTCCTACGTGAACAGTAGGGGTTGGATTCGCGAACCTCCGCCGCGGTTCCGGATGGCTTCACGATCGCGCGAGATGCGCGAGCAGGATCCGCGCGATGTAGGAGCGCCGCTGACGGCGGCAGAGCTGTTTGCCGGCTCAGGGAATCTCGTAGACCGCCAGCTCTTCCGCAATGCCGCGCAGCGGGAGGCGGCGCTGCGTCGGCTTGATGCCGTCGGTCTCGAGCAGCTCGGAGGCCTGCGGATAGTCGACCACCGATCCGGTCGCGAGGATAGTGCGCGAGACGGCCAGCGCCTGCACGCGCGACGCGATGTTCACGGTCTGCCCGAAATAGTCCTGCCGGTCGTTGAGCGTCACCGCGAGGCACGGGCCCTCGTGAATGCCGATCTTGAGCAACAGGTCTTCGCTCTGGTGCTTTTCGTTGAGGCGGAGCATCGCTTCGCGTATTCGCAACGCGGCGGCGACCGCGCGATCGGGCGTGGGAAAGGTCGCCATCACCGCGTCGCCGATCGTCTTCACCACCGCGCCGGATTCGGCGGCGATGATCTCGTGCAGAATCTTGAAGTGCTCCCTGACCAGATCGAAGGCGACCAGGTCGCCAACGCGCTCGTAGAGGTCGGTCGAGCCCTTGAGGTCTGTGAACAGGAATGTGAGGCTGGTGATCTTGAGCCGCTGATCGACGTCGAGCGTGTCGGTGCGGTAGATGTCGCGGAACGTCTGATTGCTGAGCAGGCGCTTAGCGGTGAGGAACGGTTTCCGCCGCCCGAGCAGATCGTGCATTATCTGATTCGCGACATACACCCCCGGCACAAGGCGCAGGTCGGTGCGATTCTCCAACGTCAGTCGCAGCGGCCCGGGCTGCATGGTCAAGGTCGTCGTCGGCGCGTGCGCCCGGCTGAACACGATCGAAAGCGACTGACGCTCGCGCGTGGGCTCCCCTTTTACGTCGATGAACTGCGCGGTGTGCGTCACCGGATCGAACACGATCACGAATTCCGCGGGGAGCACGAGCGAGAGCAACGCCTTCTCGCCCGGAGGCAACTCGATCATTTCCAGCGTGATCTCCTCGAGCATCTTCTCGAACGAGAGCTCGGGCAGGTCCACGCCAGAGCTCCAGAACATCTGCCGGCAATATTCCGCAGGCGGAAGTTGGCTCGGATCGTGCGCCGCGATCTTGCGCACACGAGGGTTCACGGTGAACGTCACCTCGACCATCTCGTCGAGCGTGGGCTCGTAGCCGCACGCGCAGAGCGCGCAAGCGTACTCCGACTGGTTGACGCTCTTGAGCGAACTGGCCGCATCGAGGACTCCGCCACAGCCAGGGCAAAGCACGTTCCAGGAAATTTCGAAAATCCCGAGGCGGGCCGCGTGCAGGAATGCGGCGATCATGAGTTCCTGGTCGAGGCTCGTCTTCGCCGCGAAGTCGATCGCGTTCACGCGGCAGAGCTGGTGATCCTTGCCGTCATGGACCAGCCTTTCGATCGCGGCCGCGGCCGCGGCGTCGGCCGAGCCTCGCAGGGCGTTGAACAGCGTTTGCGTCTCGCTCATGGCAAAGAGGTTACGCTAAAACCGTTGGCCGCGGTATGCGAGACGCACCTCGGCGAGCGCGCCATGTCCGCATCGACCATGTCTCCCGGCGCCTGCTATCATGCCGCGACGGAGCGTCCGCATGACCACGCGCTTTGTCGAGACTCCCCTGCTCAACGTCGCCTACGAGGCCGCCGGTCCCGAAGACGGCTTCCCGGTCATCCTGGCGCACGGCTGGCCGGACGACCTACGCACCTGGGATGCCGTATTGCCAGTGCTGCACGAAGCGGGCTTTCGCACCTACGCGCCGTGGTTGCGCGGCTACGGGCCGACCCAGTTTCTGCGCGACGACACGTTTCGCAGCGGCCAGCTCGTGGCGCTCGGCCAGGACCTGGTCGACTTCGCGTCAGCGCTCGGTCTCGGCCGGCATGCGCTGGTCGGCCACGACTGGGGCTCGCGCGCGGCCTACACGGCATCCTCGCTGAACGAAGCGAACGTGGCCGCGTGCGTCGCGCTATCGGTCGGCTACGGCACCAACGTGCCCGGGCAGGTCCTGAGCTACCGGCAGACGCAGAACTACTGGTACCACTGGCTCATGGCCACGCCGCGCGGCGAGCGGCTCATCCGCGGCGACCGGCGCGCGTTCACGCGCCACGTCTGGAACGAGTGGTTCGTCGCGTACAAGCCGGACGACGTGGAGTTCGAGCGAACGGCGGTCTCCTTCGACAATCCGGATTGGGCCGACATCACACTGCACTCGTATCGCTCGCGCTGGGGACACGCCGCTGGCGATCCGCGTTATGCGGCGCTCGAGGCGCGCTTCGATCCGGCGCCGTACCAGCGTGTGCCCACGCTCACGCTGCACGGCGCGCTCGATCCCGTGAATTCGCCGCAGATGAGTGAAGGGAGAGAAGAGTTTTTTCTCGGGGCTTACGAGCGGCGGCTCATTTCCGGCGCCGGACATTTTCCGCAGCGCGAGCGCGCGATGGAGACGGCGGCGCGGATCGTCGAGTGGCTGCGGCGGTATCGATGAAGCCGGACAAACTCAAGCTCCACGCAGAAACCCTCGCCGCTCAGGGCTTGGGCCGGATCGCCGAGCCTTATCGCGACATCGTGCCGCCGGTCTACGTCTCCACGACCTATGAGCGCGGCGCGGATGGCGCGTTTCCCGGTGGACGCACCTATTCGCGCGCCGACAACCCGACTTACGATCAGGCGGAGCAGCTGATCGCGACGCTCGAAGGAGCGACCGCCGCGATGCTCCTCGCGTCGGGCGAAGCCGCCGCGGCGGCGGTGTTCCAGGCGCTCGGTCCGGGCGCCGGTGTGCTCGCTCCGCGCAACATGTACTGGGCGCTGCGCAAGTGGCTGCTCGACTTCGCCGCGCCGTGGGGGCTTGCTGTCGAGTTCTACGAGAATGCCTCCATCGACGATCTTGCGGCGAAGGCGCGCGCACGGCGCCCTCGGCTCATCTGGATCGAGACGCCGGCGAATCCCACCTGGGACATCACCGACATTGCCGCTGCCAGTGCAATCGCGCGCGAGGTGGGTGCGATTGTCGCGGTCGACTCGACGGTAGCCACGCCCCTACTCACGCAGCCGATCGCGTTGGGCGCGCAGATCGTCATGCACTCGGCGACCAAGTATCTCAACGGTCACTCCGATGTGGTGGCTGGCGCACTGGCCACCGCAAAGGACAATGAATTCTGGCAGCGCCTGCGCTACATCCGCGGCAGCGGCGGCGCGGTGTTGGGACCGCTCGAAGCCTGGCTGCTGCTGCGCGGGATGCGTACGCTCCATTTGCGCGTCGACGCGGCTTCGCGCAACGCTCACGCGATCGCACTTCGGCTGCAAGGCCATCACAAACTCTCGCACGTTCTCTATCCCGGTTTGCCTTCGCATCCCGGCCATGCGATCGCCGTCAAGCAGATGACGGGAGGATTCGGCGGGATGATGTCGCTGCGGCTCAAGGCGGGCGAGGATGCGACGAAGATCTTCACGGCGAAGCTGCGGGTCTTCAAGCGCGCGACTTCGCTCGGCTCGGTCGAAAGCCTGGCCGAGCATCGCGCGAGCGTCGAAGGCCCGGGAACGCAATGCCCCGTCGATCTCGTGCGGCTGTCGATCGGGGTGGAGCACCTCGACGATCTGATCGAAGACATCGAGCAGGCTCTGTCGTGAAGCGCAGCATCGAGCGTTTTCTCACCACGCACACGGGGAGTCTCCCCCGTCCCGAGGACCTCATTCGCTCGATGTACGCCAAGGAGGAGGGCGTGCCGGTCGATCCCGTGGCGCTTGCTGAACGCGTAGCTTCCGCGGTGGAGGAGGTCGTGCGCAAGCAGTCCGAGGCCGGCGTGGACGTCATCAACGACGGCGAGATGAGCAAGCCGAGCTACGCGACCTACATCAAGGACCGGCTGTCCGGCTTCGGGGGTTCCGGCAACACCTTCGTCTACCAGGACCTGGCCGAGTTTCCCAATCTCGCCAAGCGCGTGTTCGGCGACCCGGGGCGCTCGCGCCGGAAGACGCCCGCCTGCAACGCCGTGATCGGCGTGCGCGACCCGGATGCGGCGCGCGCCGACGTCGCGCATCTCAAGGCCGCGTTCGCCAAGGTGAAGGCGGAAGAGATGTTCATGAGCGCCGCCTCGCCGGGTGTCGTGTCGCTTTTCTTCCGCAACGAGCATTACCCGAGCGAGGAGGTGTACATCTTCGCCATCGCCGAGGCGATGCGGCACGAATATGAAACGGTGGCCAAGGCGGGCATCGTGCTGCAGCTCGACTGCCCCGATCTCGCCATGGGCCGGCACATCCAGTACGCGGACCTGAGCCTCACCGAGTGGCGCAAGAAGGCGCAGTTGCACGTCGAGGCGCTCAACCATGCGGTCGCGAACATCGCCCCGGAGCAATTGCGCATGCACTTGTGCTGGGGGAACTACGAGGGCCCGCACCATTGCGACGTCGCGCTCGCCGACGTGATCGACATCGTGTTCCGGGCGCGGCCGTCCGCGATCTCGATCGAGGCGGCGAATCCCCGCCACGCGCACGAGTGGACGCTGTTCGAGCGGGTAAAGCTCCCCGAGGGGAAGCTGCTCATTCCCGGCGTCATCGAATCGAAATCGAATTTCATCGAGCACCCGGAGCTCGTCGCCCAGCGCATCGGCCGCTACGCGAAGCTCGTCGGCCGCGAGAACGTGATCGCCGGCAGCGATTGCGGCTTCGGGACCTGGGTCGGGCAGGCTGCGGTCGATCCCGACGTGGTGTGGGCCAAGATGGCGGCGATGGCCGAAGGCGCTCGCATCGCGTCGCGCGAGTTCTGGAAACGGTGACGCGCGAGTATTGAATGGCCAGTTCGAAGCGCCGCAAAGCTAGTCCGGCCAAGGCGCACGCGGCACTATGCCGCGAGGTCGCGCTCGCCAACCGCATCATCGAGCGCTTCGGACTCTCGAAGGCTTTCGGGCATGCGAGCGCACGCATCCCCGGCACCGACACCTTCCTCATGCCGACGCGCCGCTCGCCTTCGTTCGCCGACGAGAAAAAGCTGCTCGTACTCGACACGAGCGGCAAGGTGCTCGCCGGCAACGGCGCGGCGAACAGCGAGCTGTGGATTCACGCGCGCATCTACGCGGCGCGTCCCGACGTCGGCGCCGTCGTCCACGCGCATCCGCCGGCGTCCGTCTGCCTCAGCCAGGTCGGCGAGCCGCACCGCATCGTGCACAACCACGGCGGCGCCTTCATCGATGGCGTCGCCGAATACGAGCGCATCGGGCTCATTCGCACGCACGAGCTGGGCGATGCGCTCGCGCACTGCCTCGGCTCGCGCATCGCGGTGATGATGCGCGGCCACGGCATCACCACCGCGGCCGCGGACGTGCGCCAGGCCACCGTCGCTGCGCTGTATCTCGAAGAGAGCGCTGGGCTGCAGCTCGCGATGCTCGCCGCGGCCGGGGGCAACGCGGGCAGCATTCGAGCGTACGCGCACGAAGAAGCGCTGCGCGTTGCCGATCAGCTCACCGGGCCGATGCTCGAGCGAGCGTGGGAATATTACGCGACGAAGGCCGAATAAGCGCTCCTGCTCTAGTCAGTCGTTTCACGTTCCTCCGCCGTTCCCGCAAACGCCGCCTGCAATGCGGCGATGTCGATCTTGACCATCTTCAGCATCGCGTCCGATGCCCGCTTGGCCTTGACTCGATCGGTAGAGGCCATCATCTCGCTTAGAACCTTCGGGACGATTTGCCACGAGAGGCCGAAGCGGTCTTTCAGCCAGCCACACTGCTCGGCCGAGCCGCCACCCTTGAGAAGTGCGTTCCAGTAGCGGTCGAGCTCGGCCTGATCGTCACAGTTCACGACGAACGACACGGCGTGATTGAACGGGTCGAGCGGCCCGGCGCTCATGGCGACGAACGGCTGTCCAAATAGAGCGAACTCGACGATCTTTACCGATCCGGGCGGGCCGCTGGGCGATTCGCTCGGTAGCGTCGTGATGCGTCCGACGCGTGAGTCGGGAAAGATCGACGCGTAGAACGCCGCGGCCTCCTCGGCCTCTTTGGAATACCAGAGAAAAGGTGTGATCTTCTGCATGAGCTTTCTCCTGTGAAGAGCAACCGGCGGGCAGCAGGCCCACCCAATTGAAGTAGGACCCAGGCCCATGGTCACCTGTTCCATAGTCGATTGGCGGAGCCGCGAATCGACATCGACCACAAGGAGTTTGGCGCCGGCTAATCCGCGGTCGCGCCGGTCCGCCGCACGAGCTCGCCATATTTCTTCGCGTCGGCGCGGATCACTTCCGCGAACTGCTCCGGCGTTCCGGGGGCAGACTCGAAGCCGAACTGCTGCAATTGCTGCTGCACCTCGGGATCGGCGAGGACCTTGTTCACGTCCGCATTGATGCGGCGAACCACCTCCGGCGGCGTTCCCCGCGGCGCCATCAGTGCGAGCCACGCTTCGACTTCCAGGCCGGGCGGGCCGCCGGCCTCCGCAATGGTCGGCACGTCGGGCAGCGCTTTCGATCGCTGCCTCGCGGCGATCGCGAGCGGCTTGATGCGTCCGGCCTGCATCAGCGGCAGGGCAGAGCCGAGGGTAGAGAACGCCCAGCCGAGATCGCCGTTCGCGATGCCGACGTACATCTGCGACTGATCCTTGAACGGCACGTGGATCATTTTCGTCCCGGTGAGGAACTCGAATTCCACGCTACCGAGATGCGACGGGCTGCCGACATACGACGATCCGTAGGAGACGGTTCCCGGCTTCGCCTTCGCCGCAGCGATGAGCGACGGCACGCTCGCGTAGGGTCCGGACGCGGAAACGATGAGAAAGAACGGCGTGCGGTAGAACATCGCCACCGGCACGAAATCCTTCTCCGCATCGTACGGGAGCTTCTTGTAGAGCGCCGGATTGATCGCGACGTGCGCATTGCTCACCACGAGCAGCTCGTGTCCGTCGGGCGCGGCGTTCTTCACCGCCTCGATGGCGATGAAGCCGCTGCCTCCCGGCTTGGCATCGACGACGACCGGCTGGCCCCATGCCTTGGCGAGCTTGTCGGCGACGACGCGCGTGAACACCGCAGGCGCCGCGCCGGCGGAATATGGCGCGGTGATCTTCACCACCTTCGAGGGGAACGCCTGTCCGAGCGCGAAGGTCGACGCGCCGAGACATGCGGCAGCGAAAAGCATCGAGCGCGCGAGCGCTGATCGTTTCATGCGCGGCCTCCGGGGATCGGAAGTCATGATCTTGACGGCGCGATGGTGCCGATCTCGCGGAAAGCATCGGGTTCGTAGCGCAGCGCGCCCGGTTGCGAATAGTCGTCGAGCTCAAGCCAGCCGCCTAGGCGTTCGTCCAGCGCGCCCGGGCGGAACGGGCTCAGCCCCTTGTTGGGCGACGAAGTCAGCTCTCCAAAACAGACTCTGCCATCGATGTCGTACAGGTCGACGCGAAGAAAATCGACACTCGCGGACAAGCCTTCGGCGGCTTCGATCATGAGCGAGAGCGATGGCGGGCGATCGATCGGCGGCCCCTGCATGGCGGCGACGGTGCCCTCGACGTAGTTCCAGTTCGCATCGTACAGGACCTGCGTATGGCGCGTGAAGCGATCGCGGTCGACCTGGATCAGGCGGACCTTGCCGCCAAAGACGAAGAGCTTGTAGTCCGGCGGCACTGCATCGTCTGCGCCGCGCAGCCGTTGCTCCGCGTAGAGTGTGCGGCGGATGTCGCGGTAGGCCCATTCGCGGCCGACGATCGTGAAATCGGACTTGAGCCAGCGGCGGCCGAGCCGCACGAGGTCGGAGCGCTGGAGCTCTGCCTTGTTTGCGACGATCAGGTTCCAGCCGCTCCCGTGATTCGCCTTCAGGACAAATTGGTCTGGCAGCGCCTCGAAGGGGAGACTGTCCGCGCGGGGAGACCACCAGTAGAGCGTCGGCAGCGCGAGCGCCGGCGCGACTTGCCGCACGTAGTCGCGCACGCGCAGCTTGTCCGAGAAGAGCGTGAGCACCGGCCGCCGATCGTGCAGCATCTTGAACATGATCTT
>DATJWL010000105.1:0-13679 GCA_035501215.1 Casimicrobiaceae bacterium | reverse complement strand
GTCGGAGTACGCGTTGCCGATGCCGCTGAAGAGCCGCGGATCGGTCAGCGCGCGCTTGAGCGTGTGATTTTCCCGCAGCAGGCGCTCGCGAAAAGCGCCTGCATCGATCTCGAAGATATCGAGGCCGCCCATGTCGAAGGCCGCGAGGGCCGCTTCGCCCTGGACGAGATGCAGCGATGCCCTGCGCTTGGTGCCGGCTTCGGTAATGACGAGCGTGCCGGTCGGGAAGTCGAACAAGGCGAGCGTTATTCGCGCCGGCGCCTTTGCGCCCTTCTCGAGCCAGCGCAGCCGGCCTGCGATCATCAGGTGCAGCACGAGGAAGAGTTCATCCTCGAGCGCAAGCACGATGCGCTTGCCAAGACGGTGCACGCCGCAAACTCGCTTGCCCTCGGCGGCGGCGATCGGCGGCACCGCGGTGCGCAGCAGAAACGGATTAGCAAGCCGCACGCGCAGGAGCGGCTGACCGATGACGCGACGTTCGAGCGCCTCGACGTACACGACGACGTCCGGCAGCTCGGGCATGGCCGGCGGCCCGGGTCAGACGAAGCCTGCAGCGCCGAGGATCGCGGCGGCGCCGAGGAACCACAGCGGATGCAGCGAAGTCGCGAGCCCCAGCACAAGTGTGGCGCCCGTGATTGCATAAGCGATCCAGCTTTGATCTGCTGCGCGGGTGAGAACATAACCCGAGGCTAGTATGAGCCCGACTGTCACCGGCGCGAGCCCGCGCTGGGTCGCGATGCGCCACGGCGCGTCGCGGAACCGCTCCCAGGCGTGGGCCACCGCATAGGTAAGGATCGACGACGGACCCGACATCGCCAGCATCGCAACGACGCCGCCCGCGATGCCGGCGACCTTCCAGCCGATCAGGCTCACGATCAGGACGTTCGGCCCCGGAGCCGCCTGCGACAGCGCGAAGAGCTGCGCGAAGTCCGCGTCGGTCATCCAGTGCTCGACCTCCACCGCCCGGCGATGGATCTCCGGGATGATCGCGTTGGCGCCGCCGATCGACAGCATCGACAGCAACAGGAACTGCGCGGCAAGCTCGACCAGCACGGGATGAATCAACCGCGCCTCCACCAGGCGATCGCGATCGACAGCGGGCAAAGAACGGCGAGCAGCCAGAGCAGCGGCACGCGCAGGAGCGCGATGCCGACAAAGGCGATGGCACAGATGCCGATCTGCCACGACTGCTGCTTCAATGGCCGCGCGAGCTTGAGCGCGGTTGCGAGGATCAACCCGGAAGCGGAGGCGGAAACGCCGCTGAAGGCGCCGCGCACGGCTTCGATCTGGGCCAACTGCGCGTACAGCGTGGCGAGCGCGAGCACAATGACGAGCGGCATCAGCATGAGGCCGGTGCACGCCGCGACCGAGCCGATCGCGCCACGGAAGCGGCGGCCGATGATGATCGACACATTGACGATATTCGGCCCCGGCAAGAACTGCGAGAGGGAGAGCACGTCGAGAAATTCGGCCTCGTTCAACCAGCGCTGCTCTTCGACGATCATCCGCCGCGCGAACGGCATGACGCCGCCGAAGCCTGTCAAACCGATCTTGAGGAAACCGAGAAACAGCGCCGAAGCGCCGACGGCCGGCTGCTGCGCCGTCACTTGCGGAGCAGCCAAAGGATCAGGCTAACCAGCGCCGAGACGATCAGGCCGGAAGTCAGCGGAAAGTAGAACGTGAAGCCTTCGCGCTCGATGCGGAAGTCGCCGGGGAATCTTCCGAAACCAAGCTTGGCGAGAAATGGCCAGGCGAGGCCGGCAACGACGAGGATGACGCCGAGCGCAATCAGCAGCCGCGACATGCCGCCATTGTACCGCCCGGCCCGGCGGCTCAGCGCCGGAAAGGGAACCTAAGCGTTGTTCTCGCCGCGCTGCTCGCGCGAGGGCAAGCTCATGCTGCCGACCAGGGGCGCAAAGCCGATGTGCGAGGAATCGAGCAGATCGGCGTCGATCTCCACCGGGTGCGAAGGGCTCGGCGCTGACTCTTCGGTCGCGGCACGGCGAGAGCGAACGATGTGCACAACGACGAGTGCGATCACAACGATGAGGATGATCGCACCGAGGAGCTGGGCGTAGGTCCAGAGCGAGGCGAATCTTTCCATAGAGGCTTCGGTGCGTCCGTCACTGCGAGCGCAAAGTCTAGCACCGGCTAGGCGACCTGGTGTCGTGAAAATTCACGCCCGAGCTCAGGGCGCCCGCGGCGTCGTCCTCGGCGGTCCCTTCAGTTCGACGGTGTTGCCCTCCGGGTCAGTGACGTAGATCGACGGCCCTTCGCCTTCCGCCCCGTAGCGCGACTCGACCGGCCCCGCGCTCACGCCGTGCGCCTTCAGATCGCGCTCGATGCTAGCGGCGTCGAAGGGTTCGACGCGAAAGCAGAAATGATCGAGATTGCGACCCTCGCTCGCCGGCGCCCCGCCGCCGGCGCGGCCGAGCTGCCCGCCCACGGGCACGAGATCGACGAGCGAACGGCCTGCCCTGAGCTGAACGAGTCCGATGTCGTCGCGGCGCCGCTCGATGGAGCAGCCCAGAACATCGCAGTAGAAATGCAGCATCCGGTCGAGATCGACCACGCGCAGCACGATGTGGTCGATCTCGCGAACGTGGATCACCGATGACCCCAGGCTCCTCGCCTTACTACGCCGGCGCGCGCTGCCGGTAGATGAACGCCGTGATTGAAGCCAGGAGCAGCGTAAGAATCCCGTCGAAGATGATCTGCTTCGCGTTCATGGTTTCTCCCTTGGTTGCCTTGCGCTTGTCAGGCCGCGGGCATTGATCCGCTCTTGCATCGCTCGTCACGACTTCGCGCGCGGGTGCCGTGAAGCAGTATGCCACGAGGCGGCTTCACGACGACCGGACTCCGAACCAGGCGCCGTAGAAACCGACGACGATGGCACCCGCGAGCATCAGGCGCGCCGCGTTGCGATCACCTTCGAACAGCGCGGCCAATTGCTTGAGAAGGAGCTCGAGCACGATAAAAAGAGGCAGGAGCGCGAATCCTGTCCAGGCGAACTTGTCGCTGGGCAGCTTCGCCGCCGCGATTGCCCCGGCCACAGCGCCTAGTGCGGCCGCAGCGACGATGGCCGCGCCGCTCCGCAGGTTGACCGGGGCGGGCATCAGTTCAGATCGATGGCGCTGCGCTTGAGATCGTCGAGCGCGACCACCGCCAGCGCTTCCTCGTGCGTGGCCGACAGCACGACCGGAGGCGCGACGCCGGCTTCGAAGGCTTCGCGCCAACGCCCCGCGCACACGCACCAGCGATCGCCAGGCTTGAGGCCCGGGAAGCCGAACTCGGGAACCGGCGTCGAGAGGTCGTTGCCCGTTCTGCGGGAGAACTCGAGGAATTCCGCCGTTATCCGCGCGCAGACGACGTGCAGTCCGAGATCCTCCGGTCCGGTGTTGCAGCAGCCGTCGCGATAGAACCCGGTGCGTGGCTCGACCGAGCAAGGCTCGAGGCGACCGCCGAGCACGTTCTTGTCTTCCGCCATGGAGGTCAGGGCTTGAGCGCGCGGTAGAGAAACGGCAGGCTCACGTCCATCCGGTAATCGACGTCGGAGTGGTTGTCGTCGAATTCCTCGTAGCGATGCGCGATGCCGGCGCGAGCGAGCCGCTGCGAGAGGAGCCGCGTCCCGTAGTGAATGTGATACTGGTCGCGCCAGCCGCAGTCGATGTAGATCCCGGAGAGTTTGCGAAGATTCGCCTTGTAGCGATCGACGAGCAGGACCGGATCGTGCTCGAGCCAGCGCTGCCAGCGCCGCCCGATCGGCTCGCCCGTCTCGAGATTGAAAGGAATGCGAAAGCCGAGTGGCGCTTTTGGGTCGGGATCGTAGGTCGCCGCCATACACAAGTTCATGATGCAGTGGGCCTCGGCGAGCGAAAGCTTTTCCTTGGCCCAGACATGATCGAGGAAGCGCTTCACCCGGCCGTCGTCGAGACCTTCGGCGAGCCCGCGCCGCGCCGCCGCGCTGGCGACATCGTAGCGCCCCACCTTGCGCTTCGGCCGCCGGTGCTTCGTCAGCTCGTTGAGCGTATTGGGCCAGTCGTGCCAGTAAACGAAATCGAAGAACGAGTCGCCGGAATGATCGCCGATGGCGCCCCAGTACTCGGCGTACTTCATGCCGTGGATGATCGCGCCGTAGCCCCCGGAGGATTTCCCGAAGCAACCGCGATGCCTGCGGCTCGCCAGCGTGCGGAACTCGCGGTCGACGAAAGGAATGATCTCCCGCGTCAGGTAGTCCGCGTAGCGTCCGATCGCGGAGGAGTTGATGTACTGGTTGCCACCGAGCGCGGTGAAGCAGTCGGGGAAAACGAAGATCGCCGGTCCCATCCTACGCTCGAGCATGAGCCGCGCAGCGCGCTCGGGCACGTTGTAACCGAAGGCCCGCCAGCCAACGTGAGAGAGGCCCGAGCCGGTGAAGCCGACCATGTCGTAGAGGACGGGGAAACGGCGTCCTCGCCCGCGGCCAGCTCCTTCATCGTATTGCGGCGGGAGCCACACGCCGAGCTTGCGTACGTGCGGGTCGCCCAGCGGATTGCCGCGCAGCACCCTGGACTCATGCTCGAGCGTGACGAGCGTCCCACTCCTGCCCTTGAAGCGTTTCAGCGCCATCGCGTCCTCGGCCGTTTGCGGTGGCGGCATTGTAGCGCGGAGGCTTGTCCGCGCTTGAGCTACAGCACCGACGCCCAGCGCGTCGGGAGTCGCGTCGCACCGTTGGCGCGAGTGCGACGCTTACGGGGCCTCGCTCCGACGCGAAGCCGCGGCGCGGGAGCGGCTCGGCCTGACCAGCATCCGGGAAAGCATCTGCACGAGCTGCGGGACCTCGCCCTGGTTCTTGAGGTAGAGATCTGCGGCGCTCTTCGGGTGGTGTTCGACGCGCACGGTGAGCACCAGGGGCGAGCGCAGCCTGAACACTGCTTCGTCGGAGACGTCGTCGCCGACGTACAGCGCGCGCTCGCAGCGCGAGTGCACCAGGAGCGCGCCGAGCGCATCGCCCTTGTCCGGCGCGCCGGGCGGGACGAGGTTCAGCACGCACTTGTCGTCGAGCGTCGTGGGCGCCGGAACGAGCCTCTGCACGCGCTCGGCGAGCAGCTCCTGCGCCCGGCGCCGATCGGGCGCGCGACGGTAGTGAAACGCGAGCGAGCAGGTCTTGTCTTCGAGCGTCACGCCCGGCAGCGCGCGCCAGTCCTCGCTGTCGGCGGAAAGCTCGTCGAGCCAGCCCCGGCATACGCGGGCGAACGCGACCGCCGCGCGCTCGAATCCCGGCACGCCCTCGGCGCCATGGTTGCCGATGAGATAGCGCGGCGAGAATCCCAGCATCGGGCGGGCGTCGTTGACCGCGCGCCCGGTGATGACCGCCACCGGCCGGCGCGCGGCGAGCGTGGCAAGCGACCGCTGCAGCTCGTCGGGTACGCGCGCGTCCCAGGGCCGGTCGACGATCGGGGCCAGCGTGCCGTCGATGTCGAAGGCGAGAAGCGCCTTGCCTGCGACGCACGCGTCGATGCGCTCGAGGCCGGTGGCGGACAGCGCGTATCTCACTTGACGTCTACGCCTGCCATGCGCTGGTGCGCGTCGATGCGCTCGGAGATACGCTGCCGCTGACGGAGCTCAGCTGCGTCGATCAGCATCGCGCCCGCCCAGCGGTAGACGTTGAACTCCTGCACCAGGCGCCGCATGCTGCGCATGCGCACGCGCTGCTCGTCGGGCGGCATGGTGAGCGCGCGGTAGAGCGCGTGCGCGCACTGCTCGCTGTGATAAGGATTCACGAGCAGCGCATCGTGCAGCTCGCGCGCAGCGCCGGTGAACTGCGAGAGCACGAGCACGCCCTGCTCGTCGTCGCGCGAGGCGATGAATTCCTTGGCGACGAGGTTCATGCCGTCGTGCAGGCTCGTCACGACGCAGACATCGGCGGCGCGGTAATACTCATTGACGATCGGTGCGTCGTGATGCTCGGCCTTGAGCCGGATCGGCTGCCATCCGGCGCGGCCGAAGCGAGCGTTGACGCGGCCGGCGAGCGCGCGCACACGAGTCTCGAAGTTCTGGTACTCGTCGAGCGTGGAGCGCGACGGCGCCGCGATCTGCACGAGCACGAGCCGGCCGATCAGCTCCGGATGCAGCTCGAGCAGGCGCTCGACCGCAGTGAAGCGCTCGAGGATGCCCTTGGTGTAGTCCATGCGGTCGACGCCCACCAGCAGCAGCACGTCGTCGGGAAGCTGCTCCACGCGCAACACCTTGGCGCGGCACAGCGGCACCGAGAGCTGGGTGTCGATCCACTCCGGCGGCCACTGGATCGAGATCGGGTAGTGCTCGACGCGCGTGAGCTGTCCGCCGTGCGAGATGGTCGACGACTCGCGCTCGATCCGAGCCTCGAGATAGCGGTCGACGGTCTCGATGAAGTTCTGGCAGTGGAAGCGCGTGTGGAAGCCGAGGATCGTGCTGCCGAGCATGCCGTCGAGCAGCTCCTCGCGCCACGGGCAGATGCCGAACGATTCGGAGTTCGGCCACGGGATGTGCCAGAACGTAATGATCGTCGCCTTCGGCAACAGCTCACGCACCATGCGCGGCAGCAGCGCGAAGTGATAGTCCTGCAGCAGCACGACCGGATCGTCGGTGCGTGCCTCGGAGCGCACGGCCTGTGCGAAGCGGCGGTTGACGCGCAGATATTGCTCCCAGTCGGGCGTGCGGAACACCGGACGCACGTGCGCGATGTGGCAAAGCGGCCACAATCCTTCGTTCGCGAAGCCGTAGTAGTAGCCCTTTTCCTCTTCCGGCGAGAGCCAGACGCGGCGCAGCGTGTAGGAGGGCTTGTCGGGCGGCACGCGGATGCGATCGTGCTTGTCGACCGTCTCGCGGTCGGCGTCGCCGCTGCCGTGCGCGATCCAGGTTCCGGAGCAGGCGCGCATCACCGGCTCCATCGCGGTCACGAGCCCGCTCGCCGGACGGCGCACGGTGATCTTGCCATCGGTGTGCACGTGCAGGAACGGCTCGCGGTTGGAGACCACGATGACTTCGTCGCCGAGGAGCTTTTCGCGCAACACGCCGCGCAGCATGTCCGGGCTCCAGGTCGCGCTGCGGTCCGGGTTGCGCCGCGACAGGTCGATCTCGCGCAGCAGCGCGCGCAGATCGCTCGCCAGCGGGTGCAGATCCGAGTTGTTGCTGCCGTTCTGCTGCGAGAACGGCTGCACGATGCCCTCGCCGCGCAATAGCACGCGCACGCCCGCGACCCAGCCGCGCCAGGAGAGCTGCGCGATGAAGACGGTCACGAGCGAGATGACGATGCCAAGCACGACGAATAGTCCGATCAGGTAACGGCGCGTGTCGGCGCTGCGCCGCTCGACGAAGCTCATGTCGTGGACCAGGATCAGCGAGCCGATCCGATCGTTGCCGGAGAACACCGGCTCCTGCACGACGTGCAGAGGCCCCTGGCGCAGGTGCACGACCGAATGGTCCTGCTCGGAGGTGCCCACCGGCGGGTTGCAGCCGAGCGAGCGCGGGTAGGTTGGCGTCTCGTAGCGCAGCTTCCCGCTCTCGTCGCAGAAGGCGAGCGCATACAGCCGCTCGTCCTGCAGCGCGCGCATGAACAGCAGGTTGATTTTGCCGGCGGCTCCCTGCGAGGCGAGATCGCCGAGCTGCTCCTGCATCGTGTTGGCGATGAGCTGCGAGCGGGTGTCGAGATCCTGCACCCACCAGCGCAGGGTGAGCCGGTCGACGAGCGGCACGAGCGCATAGGCGAGCAGCGCCAGCGTCACCGCCAGCGGGGCGATGAAGCGCAACGACAGACGGATCGATCGAAGTCGGTCCTGAGCACTCATGGCTGTTCCGATCGCACCCCTTCACTCGCGGGTGCCGCAGCCACCGCTACTCGCGCTTGTCGCCTCAGCCGGTAAATTCTACAAACTGCGAATAGCGGTTGCGGCGGCAAAAGACCGCTGCACAACCCGTCGACCACGGTGAACCCGTTTGACGGAATGCGCAAGGCCCCTTCCCGCGCCGAATCACGCAACGATCGTGCCCGTCAGACCGCTTCGGGCAGGTGACGTTCACGCTGCCAGCGAATCAGCGCTCGAGAATGGCGGTGACGCCCATGCCGCCCGCGGTGCAGATCGAGATGAGCCCGCGCCCCGAGCCGCGCTCTGCGAGCTGTTTCGCAAGCGCGGCAACGATCCGCGTTCCGGTCGCGGCGAAAGGATGCCCGAGCGCGACGCTGCTGCCTTTGGGATTGAGCTTCGATCGATCGATGGTCCCGAGCGGATCGCGCTTGAGCTTCTCGCGGCAGTAACCCTCCGACTGCCAGGCCTTGAGCGTGCACAGCACCTGCGCCGCGAACGCTTCGTGGATCTCGTAGATGTCGAAGTCCTGCAGCGTGATGCCGGCGCGATCGAGCATCGCGGGCACCGCGTAGGTCGGCGCCATCAGCAGTCCTTCGCGCGGACCGGCAAGCCCGGCATAATCGACCGCGGCCACCGCGGAATGAGTGATAAAAGCCTGCACGGGGAGCCCGCGCATGCGGGCCCACTCTTCCGAAGCGAGCAACACGCAGGATGCGCCGTCGGTGAGCGGCGTGCTGTTGCCCGCAGTGAGCGTGCCTGCGGGGCTGCGATCGTAAACGGTCTTCAGCGCCGCGAGCTTGGCGAGGCTCGTGTCGCTGCGCACGTTGTTGTCGGTGGCGAGTCCGGCAAAGGGCGCGACCTCGGCGTAGAAGCCCTCGCGCCACGCCGCCGCCGCCTTCTGATGACTCGCGAGCGCGAGCTCGTCCTGCTCGGTGCGGCCGATCTGCCACTCCTTCGCCATCAGCTCGCAATGCTCCCCCATCGACAACCCGGTGCGCGGCTCCGCCACGCCCGGCGTCGAAGGCTTGAGATCGCGGGGGCGCAGCTTGAGCCACGGCGCGAGTCGCGCCCCGAGGGTCTTGCCGCGCGCGCTGGCGAGCGCGATGCGCGTGAAGCCGCGACTGTGCACGATGGGCACGTCGCTCGTGGTGTCCACGCCGCCGGCGATCGCGCACTCGATCTCGCCGCGCGCGATGCGATGCGCGAGCTGCACGGCGGTGGTGAGGCTCGTTCCGCAGGCGCGCTGCACGTCGTAAGCAGGGGTGTGCGAATCGAGGCCGCAGCCTTGCGCAGCTTCGCGCGTGAGGTTCCAGTCGCGGGAATGCTTGATGACCGCCCCGGCGGCAACCTCGCCCATGGTCTCGCCCTTGAGTCCGAACCTGTCGACGAGCGCCTTAAGCGCGGCGGTGAGCATGTCCTGATTGCTTGCGTCGACGTAGGCGGTATTGCTGCGCGCGAAGGGGATGCGGGCGCCGCCGACGACGGCGACGGGACGGATGGTCTCGGGCATGATCGGCTCCGGCGAGAATCGTTTCGATTATCCCATGCCGTCATTGCCGGTGAACGACGGCGCCGGGGTGCTGCCTAATCGTAATCGCCGTGATGCAAAGGAGACTCGTCATGCCTTACAAGGACATCTCGGAACTGCCGCAAGCCCAGGTCGACCAGTACGACGAGCATCAGAAGGAGGCTTTCCTCAAGGCCTTCAATAACGCGTACGAGGAATACGGGCACGACGAAAGCCGCGCATTCGCGGTCGCGCACAGCGCGGCCAAGAAGGCGGGCAGGAAAGAGGCGGCGCCGCATCACTGAAGAACTCCCGCCGGGACGAACCCGGCCCCATCGAGGCGTTGACTACGGCGGCGTCGCACCGATAAGCGTCAGGATGAGCGGAGTCGTCACCGCGGCAAGCGCGGTGGAGAGAACGAGGCTCGCCGCGACCGGACCGCCCAGCGTGTCGAACTGGCGCGACATCAGATAGACGTTGACGCCGACCGGAAGCGAGGCCAGCATGACGATCGCCTGCGTTTCCAGGGAGGGAAGCGCGAGCGCGCGCGCGAGCAGCCACACCACGGCGGGTTGCAGCGCGAGCTTGATGAAGGTCATCGTCGCGCTGATCCGCCAGCCCTCGCGAATGCCGTATTCGCCGAGCCCCATGCCGAGCGCGATCAGCGACAGCGGAACCGCGGCATCGCCCATCAGCTTGAGCGTCGCATCGACGAATGCAGGCAACGGCAGCGCGGCGATGCCCCACGCCGTGCCGATGAGAATGCTCGCCACGACGGGATTGGCGAGCACCGCCTTCGCTGCCTGCAGGTAGCCGGACCACGACAGCGAGCGGTGCCGCGCCCATTCGACCGACGCGGTGACCAGGGTCCATAGCGTGAGCGAGTTGAACACGAGGACCAGCGAAATCACCGGCAGCGAAGACTCACCGAGCGTGACCTTGGCGAGCGGAATGCCGAGCAGCACGTTGTTGGCGAAGATCCCGCCCAGCCCGAACACCGACTGCGCCACGCCGTCGAGGCGAAACAGGCGCGCGGCGAGGAGTCGCCCGAGGACGAAGACGAGGAGGCACGCCCCGAAATAGGCGATCAGGAGCCGCGCGTCCACGGGCGGGAGGCGCGAGAAATCGCTCATCAAGCGGAACAGCAGTGCCGGGATCGCCACCGAAAAGGCGAAGCGGGTGAGCGCGTCGGCGATGCTTCTGGGCCATTTCCCCCAATGGGTGAGGGCGAACCCGAGCCCGACCAGCAGGAACAATGGCGCGGTCAGCGCGAGGATGCGCGCGAAGGCCTGCATCAAGGTCCGGTCGAAGCGTGCTTCAGCGCACGCTATCCGTCGCCGTGTCGCCGGGCATGGCCCAACGCCGCGCGCGGCGCCGTCATTCGTGACGGCTGCCGATGAGCGCGAGAAATTCTTCGCGTGTCGCGGCCGACTCGCGGAAGCTCCCGAGCACCGATGACGTGACCATCATTGAGTTCTGTTTCTCCACGCCGCGCATCATCATGCACAGGTGCCGCGCCTCGATCATGACGCCGACGCCAACTGCGCCGATCTCGTCCATGATCTCCTGCGAGATCTGCTCGGTGAGCCGCTCCTGGAGCTGCAGGCGGCGGGCGTACATGTCGACCAGGCGCGCGAGCTTCGATACGCCGAACACCTTTCCGCGCGGGATGTAGCCGATGTGGCAGCGTCCGAAGAACGGCAGGATGTGGTGTTCGCACAGGCTGTAGACCTCGATGTTCTTCACGATGATCATGCTGCTCGTCGATTGCGTGAAGATCGCGGCGTTAATCACGTCTGCGAGCCTGGCGCGGTAGCCCGACGTCAGGAAAGCGAAAGCTGCGGCAACGCGCTCCGGCGTCTTGAGCAGCCCTTCGCGCTGCGGATCCTCGCCGATCTCGACGAGCAGCTCTCGCACGAGGTTCGCGACTTTGTCCTGATTCATGATTGCCTCGGGCCATCGCGCGCATGCCGCGCGCGGAAATTATCCCACGGCCGCGGCGATCGATCGTGCCAGCGGGAGGGCGCGAAGGTGCCATAATGTGAGCGCGCCTGAACGCAGAAGCGTGGCCCTCTCCTGGTGGAGAGGAGAGCGTCAGGGAGAGGCAAGGAGAAGTCAATCATGGGTCAGTGGCTAAACCTGGCCGCGGCCGACGGCTTTCGGCTGCAGGCTTATCGCGCAGATCCTCCTGCCGGCAGCGGCAAGCCGCGCGGCGGGGTGGTGATCGTGCAGGAGATCTTCGGCGTCAACAGCCATATCCGCAACGTCTGCGACGGATTCGCGCAAGAGGGCTTCGTGGCGATCGCGCCGGCGCTCTTCGACCGCGTGCAGAGGGGTGTAACTCTCGGCTACGGTCCCGAGGACATCGCGCGCGGACGGGAGCTCAAGGCGCACGCCAAGACCGACCAAGCGCTCTCCGACATCGCCGCTGCGCGCGCCGCGGCGGCGCCTGCCGGCAGCGTCGGCGTCATCGGCTATTGCTGGGGCGGCTTCGTGACCTGGATGGCGGCGGCACGGCTCAACGGCTTTGCCTGCGCGGTCTGCTACTACGGCGGCGGCATGACCGAAGCGGTCGATGAAAAGCCGGAATGCCCGGTCATGGCTCACTTCGGCGAGCGCGACGCGGCGATCCCCGTCGACGGCGTGCGCCGCTTCGCGCAAGCGCACCCGGAAGTCGAAGTCCTCCTCTACGACGCCGAGCACGGCTTCAACTGCGACGAGAGAAAGAGCTACAACGCCGCCGCCGCGGCGCTGGCGCGGCAACGCACGCTCGACTTTCTGCGCAAAAACATCGGCTGATACCACGAGCTCCAGCATCGCTTGACAAAGGCAATCGTATAGTTGACATTGGCACGCATCTCGCTCCCTGCGGGCGGCCCGATTGCCCACGACGATTTCTGTGGCCACCGTTCCTGAACGGCGCATCGCCGCGGTGCGCCGCTTCAGCCGCTTCTATACGCGTCGCATCGGGGCGCTGCGCGAGCACCTGCTCGACAGCCCGTTTTCGCTCGCCACGGGGAGGGTGCTTTATGAGCTGGCGCAGTGGCCCGGCGGAACGCAGCCGACGGCCGCCGCGCTCGCCGTCAAGCTCGGCCTCGACCCGGGATACCTCAGCCGCATCCTGCGCGGCTTCGGCCAGCGCGGACTCGTCGCGAAGGGCCGGCACGCGGCCGACGGCCGCGAGAGACCGCTCGCACTGACCGCGAAGGGCCGCAACGCGTTCGCGCCGCTCGATGCTCGCTCACGCGCGGAGGTCGGCGCCATGCTGGCGGCGCTCACCGTGGCGGACCAGGAGAGGCTCGTCGAGGCGATGCGAACCATCGAGGGGCTGCTCGACGCGCAAGCCACGAGCAACAAGGCCGTGCCGTACCTCCTGCGGTCGCACCGCCCCGGCGACATGGGCTGGGTGGTCCACCGCCACGGAGTGCTGTACGCGCAGGAATACGGCTACGACGAGCACTTCGAAGGTCTGGTCGCCGGGATCGCGGCCCATTTCATCGAGCATCTCGACCCGAGGCGCGAACGCTGCTGGATCGCCGAAATGGACGGTGAGATCGTCGGCTCGGTGTTTCTCGTTCGCAAGACGCCGACCGTGGCCAAACTGCGGCTGCTGCTGGTCGAGCCGCGCGCGCGGGGACTTGGGATCGGCGCGCGGCTGGTGGAGGAGTGCGTGCGCTTCGCGCGCGCCGCGGGCTACCGCAAGATCGCGCTCTGGACGCAAAGCGAGCTCGATGCGGCCCGGCACCTCTATGCGCGCGCGGGCTTCCGGCGGGTGCATTCGCAGCCGCATCGAAGCTTCGGCAAGAAGCTCGTCGCGGAGACCTGGGAACTGTCGCTATAGCGATCAGGCGGCTGCCGCCGTAGCCGACGCCGGCTTCTGCGCCGCCAGCTCGTCGAGCGCTGCGCTGACCGCGCGATCGAAGAGCGGCACCGGCTCGAGCACGACGCGCGCGCTGCCGGCGCCCAGCTGCCAGGCCAGCTCCTCGGGCGTCACCGCAATGGCGCGTGAGCGCGAGCGGCTCGTGAAAATGTACTTCGTGCGCATCGGGCTCACCCACGACAGCCGCGCATTGACGCTTTCGCCGTCGCGATCGAAGGCGAGCCACGTGCCAACCACCATTTCGCCGACGAAGTCGTGCACGTTCGCGATCTCGGTCACCGCCGGGATGGGCGGGGGAGGGGCCGGTTCGAGGGCGGTCGCGGCCTTCGGCTTGATCGCCGCCATGTGCAACTGATACACGGCATCGAGGAAGGGCTTCATGCGATCGTCGCGGACATCGACCGCAGCGCCGCCCGTTCGCAGCCCGCGGATGAGTGCGGGCACCATCTTCGCGAGGCGCGCCTTT
>DATJWL010000104.1:0-7892 GCA_035501215.1 Casimicrobiaceae bacterium | reverse complement strand
GACCGGCAAGTCCAGATAGTTGAGCTCGATGCCGTCGGGCCGCACGCGCCCGTCCATGAGCGCGCGCGTGCGATCGTAGTCCCAGCAGGCGAAGCTGAGCTTGAGCTTCGATGAACGGCGGGCTCGACCGCTCGCGCTCATAGCGGCACCGTCATTCCGAGCCGGAGGCGAGGAATCGGGGCATTGTCATTCCGAGCCGAAGGCGAGGAATCTGCTGTTCGAAAGCAGATCCTTCGACTCGCTTCGCTCGCTCAGGATGACACATAGGATCACGATGACGCTGGACGGAGCCTGACATGAATGTTCTTCTCCTGCGTGAAGGCGAGAAGCTCTTCGAGGCACTCCTCGCGTCCGAAACCCGATTGCCAGACACCGCCGAACGGCGCGCCCAGAAAATGGCGTCCGACTTCGTTGATCCAGACGTACCCCGCCTGGACGCGCATCGCGGTGCGATACGCGCTGTCGATGTCGCGCGTGAAGATGGAGCAGGTCAGCCCGTAACCGACGCTGTTCACATCTTCCAGCATCGCTTCGGCGTCGCTCCATTGCAAGATGCAGAGCACCGGGCCGAAGATTTCTTCCTTCGCGATCGTCATCGACTGCGTCACGTCGGCGAACACGGTCGGCTCGACGAAGAATCCCTTCTTCAACGCGGGATCGGCGGGCGGGGTGCCGCCGCAGACGAGACGCGCACCCTCGCTGCGGCCGACGTCGATGTAGCGCAGCGTCCGTTCGAGCTGCGCTTTGCTCGCGAGCGCGCCCATCGTCGTCGACATTTCCGTCGGCAGGCCCGGCCGGTACGCCGCGCAGCGCGCCTTCACTTCCGCGACGACCGCATCGTGGATCGCTGCATGCACGAAGGCGCGGCTGGTCGAGCCGCAGGACTGCCCGCACCAGGTGAAGTTCATCCCGGCGACGATCGCCGCCGCGGCTTCCGCGGGATCGGCGTCGGGAAAGACGATGAGCGCGTTCTTGCCGCCCAGCTCGAGCATGACCTGTTTCAGCGTGTCGGCCGCGGCGCGCATCACGGCACGCCCGGTGGGCACGCTTCCGATCAAAGCGACTTTCGCGATTCCCGGATGCGCGGCGAGCGCGGCGCCCGCCTCCCGTCCGCCGGGGAGGACGTTGAGCACGCCAGCCGGCAGCAATCCGTCGATCAGCTCCATCATGCGCAGCGACGAGAGGGGCGCCTGCTCCGGCGGTTTGACGATCACCGCGTTGCCGGCGGCGAGCGGCGCAGCGGATTTTCCCCCGCAGAACATCAGCGGATGATTGAACGGAATGATGCGCGCCACCACCCCGAGCGGCTCGCGCACCGAAAAGTTGACCGCGTTCGGTCCCATCGGGATCGAGAAGCCCTTCGCCTCCGTCACGAGCCCGGCGAAGAATTCGAGCTGCGCGGCGGCGACCTGCACGTCGCCCGTCATCTCGCGCACCGGATTGCCGCAGTCGGCCGCATCGATCAGCGCCAGCTCTTCGGCGTGCGTGCGCAACACCTCGGCGATACGGTGCAGGATCTTCGCGCGCTCGAGCGGCGCCACCTGCGACCACACACGGAAGCCCGCCCGCGCCGCGGCGACGGCGGCGTCGACATCCTGCGCTGCCGCTTCCGCCACGCGGCCGAGCGATGTGCCGTCGCCCGGGCTCGTCCGCTCGACGTAACGTCCCGAGAGCGGTGCGTGCCACGCGCCGCCATAGTAAAGCTCGCGCCTTTTGGGAAGAGGAAGGGCCATGCGGGACTCTAAATCGTCGTTGCTGACGACGAACTGCCACCTAATCTGCTGAGCAGCGCGTTCGCCACGATCGCGAGCAGGAACACGACGATGAGGATCGCGTACATCCCCGGCATGTCGAAATTCGTGTAGCGCTGGATCACGAGATAGCCGAGCCCGCGATTGGAGAGCTTGGTCTCGGCGAGCAGCACCCCGATCACCGCGACGCCCAGCCCGAGCCGCAGCCCGGTGAGCATAGCAGGACGCATCGCGGGCAGATAGATTTTGGCCACCATCTGCGCCGTGCTCGCGCGAAAGCTCTGCCCGACGCGCACCAGCACCGGCTCGATCTGCCGCATCCCCACCGCCGTCGACAGCGCAACGGGGAAGAAGCAGGAGAGAGCGCCCATCGCGATCTTCGACCCGCCGCCCACGCCGAACCACATGATCATGATCGGGAAGAAGATGATCTTCGGAGTCGGTCCGAGATAATGCAGATAAGGCTCGAAGGCGCGGCCGAGGAAGCGGTTGCCGCCGAGCACGAGTCCGACGATCGCGCCCGTAACGCCTCCGATGACGAGCGAGAGCGCGACTTCGTACAGCGTCGCGCCGAGGTTCGCATAGAGCGGCGCGGTGCTCAGCAGTTTCCACAAGGCCGAAGCGATCTTGACGAGCGAAGGCACGACGTCGTGGATGACGAGCCCGGACGCAGCGAGACCTTCCCAGGCGAGCAGAGCGACCAGGACGATCGCGATGCGCACGCGTGCGACCGGGCTCACGAGCCCGCGCAACCCGGGCGTTGCGGTCAGCGCGTCGCCAGCCATCGCTCGACGCGCTCCGTCACGAGGAAGAACGCCACGCTCACCAGCACCACGAAAGTGATGGCGGCGTACATCGCCGGCAGATCGTAGCGCTCGGCGAGCTCGTTCACGAGCTGCCCCAGCCCGCCGAAGTTGATGAGGAACTCGACGCCGACGATGTTGATCAGCGCAAACATGATGCCGAGCCGCAGTCCCACGAAGATCGTGGGCAGCGCCGCGGGGAATCGTATTTTCCAGAATTCCTGCGCCGCGGTGAGCTTGAAGCTGCGGCCCACGTCGATGAGCACGCGGCGTGTGCCCGAGAGCCCTTCGACCGTCTTCAATATCACCGGCGGCAGTCCCGCGGCGAAGCCGATCATCACGATGGTGAGCGCGTTGCGTCCGAACATCACGAGGAATAGCGGATAGATCAGCACCAGAGGCGACGCGGCGATGGCGGCGACCCAGGTCTCGGTGGCGAGCCGCAGCACGCGCTTGCGCGTGAGGAGCACGCCGAGCGCGCCGCCGAAGATCGCGATGAGAATCCCCGCGGCCAGCGCTTCGGCGCCGGTGAAGAGGGTGCGGTGGAGGACGTTCTCCTCGGCGATGACGCGACCGAAGCTCGCGAGCACGGCCGAGGGCAGGGGCACGATGAAGCGGTTGATCCAGCCGGCGCGGATCATCGCCTCGACGATCGCGAAGACGATGACGATGGTCGCGACCCCGACGGCGGCCGGCGCGAAGCGGGAAGCGGGCGATTCGTGTTCCGTCACGATGCGATCCCTTGTCCGGGCCGAATGAATCAGGGCCTAGCCCTACGCCCGCCGCAGCGAATGCGTCTCGTCGTCCTGCATCCCGCGGCTCGCCTCGTCGCGCAGATCGCTCCAGATCTCCGCGACGTAGCGGCCGAACTCCGCGCTCGCCGCCGCTTCCGAGGTGCGCGGGCGCGGCAGCGCGATTTGCACGATGCGCTTCACGCGCCCGGGGCGGTAGCTCATCACCACGACGCGGTCGGCGAGCTGCACCGCTTCGCCGATGTTGTGCGTGACGAGCAGCGTCGTCTGCGCGAGCTGCTGCTGGATCTGCAACACCTTGTCGCCGAGTAGAAATCGCGTCTGCTCGTCGAGCGCGGCAAACGGCTCGTCCATGAGCAGGATTTTCGGCTTCGAGGCGAGCGTGCGCGCGATCGCCACGCGCTGGCGCATGCCGCCGGAAAGCTGCGCCGGATGATGGCGCTCGAAGCCGGCGAGACCGACCAGCGCCACGTACTCTCGCGCGCGCCGCATGCGCTCCTCGCGCGCCACACCCGCGATCTCGAGCGGAAAGGCTACATTCTCCTCGACGGTGCGCCAGGGAAAGGTCGACTCCTCCTGGAACACCATGCCGATGGCGGCGTGCGGACCGGAAACCGTCTCGCCTTCGACGACGACGCTGCCTTCGTACTGATCGATCAACCCGCCGATGACGTTGAACAGCGTCGACTTGCCGCAGCCCGACGGTCCGATGATCGCCAGCACTTCGCCCGGCGCGACGTCGAACGAAACGCGATCGACCGCAGTGATCATCTCCGGGCCGTCGCCGAAGCGCTTGACGAGGTCGTGCACTTCGAGGACGGCGCTCATTTCGCCGCCCGCTTCGCCGAGGACGCAAGCTTCGTTGCCATCGCCGGCGTGTATCCCGGCTCGACGCGCACGTCGAGGACCGCGACCGCGCCGCGCTCGACCGCCGCGATCGCTTCGCGCAGCGCTCGCGCGAGTTCGCGTCCATTCACAATCGGTCCGAAAGCGACGCACCCCTGCGCTCGGGCGAGACCGGCGATATCGATGTCGGGATCGGTCAAGCGCTGGCCGATCCAGCGATTCTCGACCGGGCGCTTGCGCGCACGCGCCATGCGCTCCTGGTGAATTTCGTCGTTGTAGAACGAGCGATTGTTTGCGACGAGAATCAGCAAGGGAATCCGGTAGTGCGCCGCGGTCCACAGCGCAGTGACGCCCATCAAGAAATCGCCGTCGCCGAGCACGCCGACAGGAAGCCGCCCACTGCCGCGCAGCGCGAGCGCGGCGCCCACGGAAATTCCGGGACCGGCGCCCACGCCGCCGCCGCCGTTGAAGCCGATGTAGTCGAGCGGATGGCGGAAGTGCCAGCTCGCGCCGTTCCAGCCGAGCGGCAGATGCGTGAGCGACACGTCGCGCTTGCAGGCAGCCTCGCCCAACGCCGCGGCGAGACTCTCAATCGACAGCGCGCTTGTCATCCCGAGCGAAGCGAGGGATCTGCTGTTGTGGTCAACGGGCGACTTGCGAACAGCAGATTCCTCGTCGCTACCGCTCCTCGGAATGCCAGGCCGCCGTTTCCGGGCATCGCTCGACTCCTCCGTCGCACGCAGCAAGTCGCGCACCGCGATGTCCGGCTCTACCGCGAATGCGAGATCGACGGCAGGCAGCGCCTGATGGTCCATGCTCCAGCCGTTGACGAGCACGCTATCGAGCGAGCAGTGCACGACCTTCGCCTTCGGTGGGACCGAACCCGTCGCCGCCGCGATCGTTCCCGCGAGATCGACCCAGTCGAGCGAGAGGATCGCATCCGCGTCGCGGATCGCTTCGAGCGCCGCCGGCACGGGGTAGATGCCTGGAGCGCCGACGTGCAGCGGATGATCGGTCGGAAATCCGGCGCCGACCTTGAGATCGGTGACCACGCGCAGGCCCAAGCGCTCGGCAAGATCGACACGCGCGTTCCAGTCGTCGAGATGACGCGACACGCGCCCGGCGAGCATCACCCCGCGCTTCGCCCGCCGCAGCAGCCGCACGGCCTCGGCCGCTTGTTCATCCGATAGCGACGCAGGGCGTGCCGGCGCGAAGCGCGCGGGATCGAGCACGGACAGGGGACCGGCGAGCGACGCCTCCTGCATCTCCGCGTCGAGGTTCACGTACACCGGCGCCATCGGCGCGCTCTGCGCGAGCGCGTGCGCGCGCAGCAGCGCTTCGCGCGCGGCGGCGGGCGAGGCGGGCTGATCGTCCCACTTGACGAAGTGGCGAACGAGCGCGCCCTGATCGCGCACGGTGTGAATCCAGTCGATCCACGGCCGGCGCTTCGGCGCATCGACCGGTCCCGTCGCGCCGATCACGACGACCGGCATGCGATCGCACCAGGCGTTGAAGATCGCCATGCTCGCGTGCATCAACCCCACGTTGGAGTGCACCGCCACCGCCATCGGCTTGCCGGTGACCTTGGCGTAGCCGTGCGCGATCGCGACGGCGGATTCCTCGTGCAGGCACAGGAGCATCGTCGGGCGCTCGTTGCCGAGATGATTGACGAGGCTGTCTTCGAGGCCGCGGAAGCTCGCGCCGGGATTGAGCGCGATGTACGGCAGCGCGAGCGCGCGCAGCGTGTCGGCAATCGCGTCGCTGCCGAACGCCGGCGCGTGCGCCAGCGGTCCCGCCGGCCGTTCTATCGGCGGCTTCATGGAATCCATCCCGGCGGAGATTATCAGGTCGGACGCGATCCTTGCCGGGTCACGGCGCGAGGCCCGCGCCGTGCAAGTTTGGTGCAGCTTTTTCCACCGTTGCATTGCAAGCGTGCACGTCTTCGATTCGACTCGTTCCGCCCTCGCAACCTAAGTCGCTGTTGCAACGCACATTGCCATCGAATCAAGCGATTGGCACGTTGTTTGCGAGTAAAGACTGGGTCTTTGAAGGCGGCGGGAGGCCGATGGGCGCCGGCGCTGTCCGGAGCTTCGCAAGAATTGCACGGGCAAGACGTCGCGTCATGCTCGTCAGGGTACTCGTCACGCTCTGGCTGGGGCTCTTGCTCTTCCTCATCGGCTACGTCGCGATCAACGGAGCGTCAGCGCTCTTCGATCTCGATCAGGCGAGGTTGATCGCGGCGGCGTACTAGCCACGGCGACCTTCGGCGTGACGGACGGCGTATGATTGCCCGACGTCACGCGCGGGCCGCCCGCCATGCAAAAAACAATCCGAGCCGCCGTGCTCGCGGCGGCTCTCGTTGCTGTCCCCGCCGTCATCGCTGCACCGACGCTCAACGTCGGCTCGAAGCGCTTCACCGAGTCGTACATCCTCGGCGAGATCGTCAAGCAGACGGCGATCGCCGCCGGCGAGACGAACGCGGTGCATCAGCAGGGGCTCGGCAACACTGCGATCGTGCTCAACGCGCTCACGAGCGGGAACATCGATGTCTACCCCGAGTACACCGGGACCATCGCCAAGGAGATCCTCAAGCTCGACGCGGTGCCGCCGCTCGCAGAGCTGAACGCGAAGCTCGCGCCGATGGGGCTCGCTGCCGGCGTGCCGCTCGGTTTCAACAACACCTACGCGATCGCAATCCGGGGCGAGGATGCGCGCGCCAAGAACATCGCGAAGCTCTCCGATCTCAAGACGCATCCCGAGCTGCGATTGGGACTGTCGCAGGAATTCATCGGCCGCGCCGACGGTTGGCCGGGACTGAAGCGCGCGTACGATCTGCCGTTCGCTACGCCGCGCGGACTCGATCACGGGCTCGCCTACGACGCGATCGCGCAGAAGCAGGTCGACGCGATCGACATCTACTCGACCGATGCCAAGATCGACAAGGTGGGCTTGACCGTGCTCGCCGACGATCGAAACTACTTCCCGCGTTACGACGCGGTGCTCCTCTATCGCGCCGACCTGCCGCAGCGGCTGCCGAAGACCTGGGCGGCGCTCAAGACGCTCGAAGGAAAGATCGACGACGCGAGCATGCGGAAGATGAACGCCGCGGCCGAGCTCGAGGGGAAGGACTTCGCCACCGTCGCCGCGGGATTCCTGGCCACACAGAAAGGCGCCGCCGCGCCGAGCGGAGCGAGCGCGCCTTCATCCTTCCTCGGCAAGCTCTTCGGTCCCGACTTTGCGCGGCTCACCGCCGAGCATCTGGCGCTGGTGTTCATCTCGCTCGCCGCGAGCATCGTCATCGCCATTCCGCTCGGCATCCTCGCCGCGAAGCGTCCTTCGACCGAGGGCGTGATCCTCGGCGCGACCGGCGTGGTCCAGACGATCCCGTCGCTCGCGCTCCTCGCAGCGCTGATTCCGCTGACGGGGCGGATCGGGGCGGTGCCCGCCTTCATCGCGCTCGCGCTCTATGCGCTGCTGCCGATCGTGCGCAACACGCACGCCGCGCTCACGCAGATCTCCAAGGGCATGCGCGAAGCCGCGCAGTCGCTCGGCCTCACCCCGAGGACCATTCTCGCCACGATCGAGTTGCCGCTCTCCGCGCCCACCATCCTCGCCGGCGTCAAGACCTCGGCGGTGATCAATGTCGGCACCGCCACCATCGCCGCGTTCATCGGCGCCGGCGGCTACGGCGAGCGCATCGTCACCGGCCTCGCGCTCAACGATCACGAGATGCTGCTTGC
>DATJWL010000103.1:0-5910 GCA_035501215.1 Casimicrobiaceae bacterium | reverse complement strand
CGGCCGGAAGTGAAGGAAGTGCTGTATCCCGCGCTGCCGGGGGCGCGCGGCCACGAGTTGTGGAAGCGCGACTTCCGCGGCGCCTCCTCGCTGTTCGGCGCCATCCTGCAGCCGGTAGCCGAGGAGCGCGTGTCCGCCATGCTCGATGGCATGGAGCTCTTCGCCATGGGTTGGAGCTGGGGCGGCTTCGAAAGCCTCGTCATTCCCACGCACCCGGAGCGCGTGCGCAGCGCGACGACCTGGTCCCCGGACGGGCCCTGCCTGCGCTTTGCCATCGGGCTGGAGGATCCCGACGACCTGATCGCGGACCTGGCGGGCGGCTTTGCGCGGATGAAGGCTTGATCCCCGCGATGGATATCACCGCCTTTCTCGAGCAGCACGGCGTCGACGCGCAGCGCCACGAGCACCCAGCCGTCATGACCGTCGAGGAATCGCTGCGCCTCGTGCCGCCGCTCCCGGGCCTCAAGACGAAGAACCTGTTCCTGCGCGACCGCAAGGGGCGCCGCCATTTCCTGGTGACGGTGCCGCACGACCTCGCGGTCGACCTCGAGGCCCTCGGCGAGCTGCTCGGCGCCGGCAAGCTCGGTCTCGCGTCGGCCGAGCGGCTCTTCACGCACCTCGGAATCACACCCGGATCGGTGAGCTTCCTGGCGCTGGCCAACGACCGCGCACGCGCGGTCGAATTCGTCGTCGATCGCAGGCTCTGGGAGGCCGACGCCGTCCATGCGCATCCGCTCGTGAACAGCGCGACGATGGTCGTTCCCCATGCCTCGCTCGAACGCTTCCTCGCCGCCACCGGCCACGTGCCGCGGGTCGAGACCGTTCCCGCGCGGACCGCATCCTGATACGCAGCGACCGAGGACCCGCCATGACGAGCCAGGCTCCGAACGACTTCCGCGAGCATCTCATCCGCTACGGCGGCGACGCATACCCCGAGATCGTCGAGAAGGCGAGCGGCTGCTACGTCGTCGACGCCGCCGGCAAGCGGATTCTCGATTTCACCTCGGGCCAGATGTGCGCCACCGTGGGGCACAATCACCCGAACGTGGTCGCGGCGATCAGGAAGAGCTGCGACAACGCCCTGCACCTGTTCTCGGGAATGATCCCGCGCAGCGTCGTCGACCTCGCCGGCCGCCTCGCGAAGCTCGTGCCGAAGCCGCTTTCGAAGGCGCTCTTCGTCAACACGGGCAGCGAAAGCAACGAGGCGGCGATCAAGATGGCGAAGCTCGCCACGGGCGGCTTCGAGGTGGTGGGCCTCGGCGGTTCGTGGCATGGCGTCACCGGCAACGCCGGCTCCGTTTCGTTCGCGAGCGATCGCAAGGGTTACGGCCCCGGCATTCCCGGGACGTTCGTGCTGCCCGAGCCCAACGCCTATCGCTGCCCGATCATGCATTGCCGCGACGCCTGCGACCGGACCTGCATGAAAGTCGGCTTCGAGCTCTACGACATGCAGTCGAGCGGTGCCCGTGCGGCCGTGATCGCCGAGCCGGTGATCAGCGCCGGCGGCGTCATCGTGCCCCCCGACGGATATTTCGACGCGCTCGCCGCCGAGACGAGGAAGCGGGGCATGCTGCTCGTCTTCGACGAAGCGCAGACCGCGTTCGGCCGCCTCGGGCACTGGTTCGCCGCGTCGCATCTCGGCGTCACGCCCGATCTCATGACCGTATCGAAGACGCTGGGCGGCGGCATCCCGCTCGCCGGCGTCATCACGACCGATGCGATCGAGGATACCTGCCATCGCCGCGGCTTCGCCTTCTATACCTCGCACGTCTCCGATCCGCTTCCCGCGGCGGTCGGCCTCGCCGTGCTCGACACGATCGAGCGGGAAGGGCTGCTCGCGCGAAGCCGCGAGATGGGCGAGTACCTCGCCGCGCGGCTGCGGGAGCTCATGGCGCGCCACGAGGAGATCGGGGACGTTCGCGGCATGGGGCTCCTGCGCGGCATCGAGCTCGTGAAGGACCGCGAGACGCGCGAGCCCTACCACGAGCTCGGGGCGCTCACCACGGAGCGTTGCCTCCAGCTCGGGCTCAGCATGAACATCCGCCGCCGCCCGGAGCGCGGCTCGGTGTGGCGCATCGCGCCGCCGCTTACGGTCGAGCGCGCCGACGTCGACCTTGCGATGACGATCTTCGACCAGGCGCTGACCGAGATGAAGGACGTGACGGCGAAGCGGCGTTTGGGCACAATCGCGAATTCCGGCTCGCAGCGCTCCGCTGCGTGAACGCCCCGAAAGGAGGAGACCCGATGCGCAAGTCCCTGCTGATGGTTGCATCCGCCCTGATCCTCGGTACGCTCGTGCCGGCCGTTGCTCGCGCCGACGCGCTGGCCGACATAAAGCAGAAAGGCGTTCTCGTCGTCGGCACGAAGGCGGACTACCGGCCGTTCGGCTACCTCGACCCGTCCGGCAAGATCGTCGGCTTCGAGCCCGACCTCGCGGCGGACGTCGCCAAGCGCCTCGGCGTCAAGCTCGAGCTCGTGCCGGTGGTCGCGTCCAATCGCATCCAGTTCCTGCAGCAGGGCAAGATCGACATGATGATCGCGACGATGAGCGACACGCCCGAGCGCGCCAAGATCGTCGACATCGTGCAGCCCGACTACTACGCGTCGGGGACCAACGTGCTCGCCAAGAAGTCCGCCGGCATCAAGAGCTGGGGGGACCTGAAGGGCAAGAACGTGTGCCTCATCCAGGGCTCGTTCTACAACAAGGAGCTGCAGGAGAAATACGGCATCGTCGGCGTCGCGTTCCCGGGCACCGCGGAAGCGTATTCGGCGCTCAGGAACGGCAACTGTGTCGCCTTCGCGTACGACGACACGGCGATCGTCGGCGAGATGCAGAAGCCCGAGTGGGCCGATTACGAAATGCCGCTCGACTCGATCCTGGTGCAGCCGTGGGGGCTCGCGGTGAAGCAGGGCGAGAAGGGCCTCGGCGACTTCATGTCGAAGACGATCGTCGACTGGCACAAGACCGGCATGATCGAGCAGCTCGAGAAGAAATACGGCATCAAGCCGACGAAGTTCGCCGAGGAGATGCACGCGAAGTACAAGTAGTCCTCCCCATCCGCCCGCAAGCCGCCCGAATCCCCCCGCCGGGCGGGATCCGGGCGAGGGCTGCGCGGACCGGGTGAACGCGACAACCGGGAGACCCCCTCGATGCAGCCTGTCTGGGACTGGTTCCGCTGGCTCAATTCGGCCACCGGCATCAATCTCACGATCTTCTACGACGCGTTCGACCGCGCGCGCTTCGCGAGCGGCTTCTGGATGACTGTCGAGCTGTCCGTGATCTGCATCCTGGCGTCGGTCCTGATCGGCATCGTTGGCGCGTGGCTTCAGGGCTCGCGCCTCAAGCCCGTGCGGGCGGCCGTCTCCGCGTACGTGCA
This sequence comes from Casimicrobiaceae bacterium, assembly GCA_035501215.1. GTDB lineage: Bacteria > Pseudomonadota > Gammaproteobacteria > Burkholderiales > Casimicrobiaceae > PALSA-1003. The sequence continues at coordinate 2,533 of DATJWL010000103.1, read as the reverse complement.
ATGCTTTCGCAATACGCCGCCCCTCGTCCAGCTCTACTTCTTCTATTTCGGTCTGGGTAGCCTCCTCAAAGGCGCCGAAGGCCACGCGCCTGCGATCGGCAACGTCGGGTGGGCGGTGATCTCGCTGTCGCTGTTCGCGGGCGCGTTCAACGTCGAGATCTTCCGCGCCGGCATCGAGGCGGTCCCGCACACGACCATCGAGGCGGCCGAGTCGCTCGGCTTCAGCCGCCTGCAGGCCTACCTGCGGGTCGTGCTGCCCCTCGCGTTCCGCATCAGCCTGCCCGCGCTCAACAACAACCTCGTCAATCTCGTGAAGACGACGACGCTGGCCTATGCGATCGCCGTTCCGGAGATGCTGTACGTGTCGAGCCAGATCTGGTCGGACGAGCTCAACGTGCCGGTGATGATGAACGTGCTGCTCGTCTGCTACTTCATCCTGGTCGGCGTCGTCGTCTGGGTGATGCAGCGCTGGGAGCGGGCGCTGCACGTTCCGGGGTTCGGGGCATGAGCGCGGGCGCAGCGCGGCTGCGTCTCCTCCCGGCCCACGGCCTCGCGCTCGGCACGGCCCTGGCCCTCGCCCTGGGCTACGCGCAGGCGCAGGCGCAGGCCGCGGCGCCTTCGGCACTCGCCACGCTCTGGAAATGGACGCCGCTGCTCCTCCAGGGCTTCCTGTTCAATCTCCTCATCAGCTTCCTCGCGATGGCCATCGGCACGGCGGCGGGCCTCCTCCTGGGGTACGCGCTGATCGCGCGGGCGCGGCCCGTGCGCGGGACCGCATGGCTCACGACCAATTTCTTCCGCAACGCGCCGTGGCTCGTTCTGCTCTTCTACTGCATGTTCCTGCTGCCCTTCCAGGTGACGATCTTCGGCGTGCGGATTCCGATTCCCGACTGGACCAAGGCCACGCTCGGGCTTGCGTTGCCCGTGATGGCCAACGTCGCCGAGCTTCTGCGCGGCGCCGTGCAGTCGATCCCGACGACGCAATGGGAGGCTGCGTCCTCGCTCGCGTTCACGCGCCGCCAGACGATGTGGATGGTCATCTTCCCCCAGTGCATCAAGCGGATGCTGCCGCCGTGGATGAACCTGTACGCGATCCTGACGATGTCCACGGTGCTGGTGTCGATCGTCGGCGTCAACGAGGTGATGACGCTCACGCAGCGCGCGCTGTCGGCCGAGAACCGGCCAGGCCTCCTGCTCGCGTTCTACAGCTACGTGCTGCTGTGGTTCTTCCTGTACTGCTATCCGATCGCACGCTGGACGATCCGCCTGGAGGCGCGCTATGCCGTCAAGCAGTGACGGCGCGAGGCCGATCGTCGAGCTCGACGACGTGCACAAGTCGTTCGGTGCAGTCGAGGTGCTGCGCGGCGTGTCGATGCGGGTGCAGCGCGGCGGCGTGGTCTGCGTCATCGGGCCGTCCGGCTCCGGCAAGTCGACGCTGCTGCGCTGCATCAACGGCATCGCGCCCATCGACCGCGGCCGCATCCGCGTCGCCGACTTCGACGTGCACGCGCTGACGACCGATGCGCAGAAGATCGCGCTGCGCAAGGAAGTGTCGATCGTGTTCCAGCAGTACAACCTCTTTCCGCACAAGACGGCGATCGAGAACGTCATGATGGCGCCCATCCACGTGCTCAAGGAGGACCCGCGGTCCGTGCGCGAGCGTGCGGTGGCGCTGCTGGCCAAGGTGGGGCTCGCGGCGAAGGAGAATGCCTACCCCGGAGAGCTGTCCGGCGGGCAGCAGCAGCGGGTGGCGATCGCACGGTCGCTCGCGATGCGTCCGGAAGTGATGCTGTTCGACGAGGTCACCGCGGCGCTCGACCCGGAGACGGTGAAGGAGGTGCTGAACACGATCCGCGAGCTGGTCAGCGAAGGCATGACCTGCATCATCGTCACGCACGAGATGCGGTTCGCGCGCGAGATCGCGGACGAGGTTCACTTCACGGACGGCGGCCTCATCGTGGAGTCCGGGCCGCCGGACGAGCTGTTCGACCGACCACGGAAGGAGCGCACGAAGGCGTTCCTGTCTCAGGTACTCTAGTCGCCGCGGCGGCATGCGACCTGTCGCGGTCCATCGCCCCTTCTGAATGCAGTCATCGGGTACGTCAGAACGCTCTCGGGAGACGTCGTGAAGAAAACCTTGTCATGGTGCCTATCGGTGCTGGCGGCGGTGGCCGCCTCGGCGGGGGCGGTACCCCGCACGTTCGTGATCAACCAGATCTACTCGAACGCGGATGGCACGGTGCAATTCGTCGTAGTTGAAGACACCGGCCAGATCGATTGCGACGCCGAGGAGAACAAGTGGGCCGGCGCCGTATTGACGAGCAGCGGCCCGGGCCCGTTCAAGGCGTTCGCGTTCCCCACCGATCTGCCGACCTGCCATACCTCGGGTCGGGACGTTCTGATCGCCACCGAAGGCTTCGCTGCCCTGGGTTTGATCCCGCCCGATTTCGTGATCCCGAACAACTTCCTGCAAATCCCGAGCGGCACCGTTGCACTGGGGGCGAGCCTGGTGACTTACACGGGACTTCCGAAC
>DATJWL010000102.1:0-12946 GCA_035501215.1 Casimicrobiaceae bacterium | reverse complement strand
TCCACCGCCCTTACCAGGATCATTTATATTGGTTTCTAGCTGCTCCTTCGCGATCCACTTGATCGCCGGGCAATACCAGCGACTCCATTGCCTGCGCGCGCTGTAAGCTCTGACCGCCGCGGTGGATTGGGCGTCCACCCGATAACAATCGAACGTCCCGGCAGGAACGGTGATCGATTCGTAGGAAACCACCTTCGCTTCGCCATTCTCCCGCGCGTTACTCATGGTGTTCGCTTTGTGCGTGAATGTCCAACTCGCTCCGACCTTCAGGGGATATTTCACGAGCACGCGCGCGTCTTCCGGCCCGGTTGGCGCCCAATTCATGGCGTCATCGAATTCGTGAGTTGTGCCGTCCTCGAAGCGACCCAGTAGACGATTGCCTGGGCCGACCTCTGCGATTTCTCGGGACCACTCGCTCGTCTTGTCAGCCACCGTCTCGACCATGCGGTAAGTCCACTTATCGCCGACTTTGTAATCCGGCCGGTCCGAGGTCGGTTGGCCCCACGCGCATTCGTCGAGGCAGGCCACCAATGCAAGGATCGTTGCAATTGCTTCGTACCGGAACCTGTTCGTGTGTGGCATCCCTCTCCCCCTCGGCATATGCAGACGAAACTCTGGCTAGCGCACGCTTGCGGACCCGATGTGTTGCATATAAATTGACGTTGACAGGACCCTGTGCGCAGACTTGCCGGTTTTTATCTCGATACAAGTCGGGTAAGTAACTAACTTACTGCGCAGCCACGATTAGTCGTAGGGTCGATTAGCATTCCGCCATTCTAGGCCGCCCGAATAATTCTATGTTCTATTGCAAGCCGCGCTCCGATGGAGCGAGCCCGACCTCGGCGGCGAAAACGACGGAGGATTATGCGCCGCGGCGACGTAGGCCGCAAACCCGCTGTGCTGCACTGCTAGAATGCATTCACCTTCCATGAACATCGCGCCCGTCTTGCTCCGTTTCTGGTTGGACCGCCGTCGTCTGGCGGTCCCCTTCTTCGCGGTTATCATCGCTGCGGGCGCCACGCCACTTGCGAACGCCGCGGACGAGGCTTATCCGAGCAAGCCGATTCGCCTGGTCGTCCCGTTTCCGGCGGGTGGCCCGCTGGACGTCGTCGCTCGCGCGATCGGACAGAAGCTTACGGACGCTTGGGGACAACCGGTCATCATCGACAATCGGCCCGGCGCCGGCGGCAACATCGGCGCTGACCTGGTGGCGAAGAGCGCTCCCGATGGCTACACCATCCTCGAGGGTGCGCTATCCACACACGCGGTCAACGTGAGCCTGTACGGCAAGATGCCGTACGATCCGATTCGCGATTTTGCTCCGATCACGCTGGTCGCCGTCACGCCCAATGTGCTGGTGCTGAATCCTTCCGTTCCTGCAAACTCGGTTCAGGAATTGATCGCCTACGCCAAGGCGCACCCCGGGAAACTTTCCTTCGGCTCGGGTAGCAATGGCAGCGCCGGGCATCTCGCGGGCGAAGCATTCAAGGCGGAAGCCGGCGTGGACATGGTTCACATCCCGTACAAGGGCGGCGCGCCGGCGATGCAGGCGCTGCTTGCCGGCGACACGCAGCTCATGTTCGACAATCTCTCCAATTCGACGCCGCAGCTCAAAGCCGGAAAGATCAAGGCGCTCGCCGTGACCACGGCAAAGCGCTCTGCCCTCGCGCCCGAGCTGCCAACGCTCGCGGAAGCCGGGCTTCCCGGACTCGACATCTATACCTGGTGGGGCTTCCTGGCGCCGGCGGGCACGCCGAAGGAGATCATCGCCAAGTGGAATGCCGAAGTGACGCGAATTCTCGTCACGCCGGAGATGAAGGCATTCTTCGCGCAGCAGGGCGCCGAGCCGGCGCCGACCTCTCCGGAAGAGTTCTCGGCGCTCATCCGGCGCGAGATCACGAAGTACGCGAAGATCGTGAAGGATTCCGGAGCGAAGGTGGACTGAACCGCCGTACGGCTGCGCCATTCGTCTACAATGAGCTTCTCCATGCCCACGTCGTCCTCAACTGCGCTTTCCACCGATCCGGGGCGCCGTGCCGTCGAGCGCCGTGCGGCGCCGATGCCGGTCACCCGCGCCATGTTCGACCAGTTCATGGTGCCATGCTTTGCGCCGGCCGACTTCATCCCGGTCCGCGGGCTCGGCTCGCGCGTGTGGGACCAGCAGGACCGGATGTACATCGACTTCGCGAGCGGCGTGGCCGTCACCGCGCTCGGGCATTGCCATCCCGCGATGGTGAAGGCGCTGACCGAGCAGGCGCACGCCCTCTGGCATATCTCCAACTGGATGACCAACGAGCCGGCGCTGCGGCTCGCCAAGAAACTCGTCGAGGCGACGTTCGCGGAGCGGGTGTTCTTCTGCAATTCGGGCGCCGAGGCGAACGAAGCCGCGCTCAAGCTCGCCCGCCGCTACGCGCACGATCACTTCGGCGCGGAGAAATTCCGCGTCATCTCGACGCTGAACGCGTTTCACGGCCGGACCCTGTTCACCGTCACCGCGGGCGGCCAGGCGAAATACGCCACCGGCTTCGGCCCGTCGCCCAGCGGCTTCACGCACATCCGCTACAACGACATCGGCGGTCTCGAGGCTGCGTTCGCCGAAGAAGGCGGGGACGACGTCTGCGCGGTGATCCTGGAGCCGATGCAGGGCGAAGGCGGAATGATTCCGGGAACGCCCGAGTTCCTCGCCGCCGCGCGGCGGCTGTGCGACGAGCACGACGCGCTCCTCATCTTCGACGAGATCCAGAGCGGCATGGGCCGCACCGGCGCGCTCTTCTCATACATGCAGAAAGGCGTCGTGCCCGACGTTCTCACCAGCGCCAAGGGGCTCGGCGGGGGCTTCCCGATCGGCGCGATGCTCACCACGACGGAGGTCGCGAGCGCGTTCTCGGTCGGCGTACACGGCACCACCTACGGCGGCAACCCGCTCGCCTGCGCGGTCGCGGAAGCGGTATTCGACGTCATCAACACCAACGAGGTGCTCGAGGGTGTGAAGGCGCGGCACGCGCTCTTCATGGAGGGCTTGCGCGCGATCAACGCCCGGCGCGAGGTCTTCTCCGACATCCGCGGCGAAGGTGTCTGGCTCGGCTGCGAGCTCGGCGAGCGCTGGCGCGGCAAGGCGATGGAGGTCATGCGCGCGGCGAGCGACGCAGGACTTATCGTTCTCGTCGCCGGTCCCGACGTGGTGCGCATCGCGCCTTCGCTAGTGATCAGTCTCGACGAGATTCTCGAAGGGCTCGCGCGTCTCGAGCTAGCGCTCGGCAAGAGTCTGCCCTGATTTCCCCTCGATGTTCTACGTCCGGCCGATTGCGCGCGAGGACCTGCCTGCGCTGCTCTCGCTGTCGGAGCGCACGGGCGCGGGCCTCACCACGCTCCCGGCCAATGCCGAGCGGCTGGCGGCTCGCATCGAGCGATCGATCGCTTCGTTTGCGCGCGAAGCGACGAAAGCTGACGAGTGCTACGTTTTCGTCCTGGTAGACGGCGTGGCAGGCAATGTCGTCGGCATCAGCGCGATCGAGGCCGCCGTAGGGCTGTCCGAGCCCTGGTACAACTATCACGTCGGCACGCAGGTGCACGCGTCGCGAGAGCTCGGCGTGTACACCGCCGCGCCCACGCTCTTCCTCGGCAATGATCACACGGGGCACAGCGAGCTGTGCTCGCTGTTTCTGGACGCGCGCTATCGCCGGGCGAAGAACGGACCGCTCATTTCCAAGGCGCGGCTCATCTTCATCGCCGAGTTCGCCGAGCGCTTCGGCCCGAAGGTGATCGCCGAGCTGCGCGGCAAGCTCGACCCGAACGGGCGAAGCGCGTTCTGGGAAGGGCTCGGGCGGCACTTCTTCGCCATGGAGTATTCGCGCGCCGACTACCTGACCGGGATCGGACGCAAGGCGTTCATCGCCGAGCTCATGCCGCGACACCCGGTCTACACGCAGCTCCTGCCCGCCGAGGCGCGCGCGGCGATCGGTGAAGTCCACGCCGATTCTCTGCCGGCGCGAACGATGCTGGAATCCGAAGGCTTCCGCTACGAGGGCTACGTCGACATCTTCGACGCCGGCCCGACGCTGGAATGCTTCCGCGACAACATCCGCGCCGTGCGGCAAAGCCGTACGCTCCCTGCGAGGATCGGCGAGAATGATCCTTTGCGCGACGGCCCGCCGGAGGACATCCTCTGGCTGGTTTCGAATCGCGGCTTCGATCGCTTCCGCGCGATGCTCGCACCCGCCCCGGCGAGGGTCGCCGAGTTTCCGCTGCTGCCTCACGCCGCCTCCCTGCTGGGCGTGCGCGACGGTGACGCCGTGCGCGCCGTGCCGCTGTCTGCACAGAACTGACGTGGAAATCAACTTCGACGGTCTCCCCGGTCCGACCCACAACTACAGCGGGCTCGCTACCGGCAATCTCGCCTCCGAGCGTTACCGCAGCCTCGCCTCGAACCCGCGCGCCGCCGCGCTGCAGGGCTTGGCCAAGATGAAGGCGCTCGCCGACCGCGGCTTCGCTCAGGCCGTGCTGCCGCCGCACGAGCGTCCGGACATGGGCGCGCTGCGCACGCTGGGTTTCTCCGGGAGCGATGTGCAGGTGCTCTCGCGCGCGGCGCGCGAAGCGCCGCAGCTCCTCGCGGCCTGCTCGTCGGCAGCGGCGATGTGGGTCGCGAACGCCGCCACGGTCAGCCCGTCGGCCGATGCCGCGGACGGCCGCGTGCATTTCACTCCGGCGAATCTCGCCGCGCATTTTCACCGCGCGCTCGAAGCGCCCACGACCACGCGCGTGCTGCGCGCGATCTTCTCCGACCCGACATACTTCGCCGTGCACGACGCGCTGCCCGCCACGCGCGAGTTCGGCGACGAAGGCGCGGCGAATCACACCCGCCTCGCAGCCGACCCGGCGGCCGCCGGCATCGAGTTTTTCGTTTACGGGCGTGCCGGCTTCGACGCAGCGCTGCCGACACCGACGCGCTTTGCAGCGCGCCAGACGCGCGAGGCGAGCGAAGCGATCGCCCGCCGCCATGCGCTTGCCTCCGAGCGCACGCTCTATGCGCAGCAGAGTCCGGAAGCGATCGACAAGGGCGCATTCCACAACGACGTCGTCGCCGTCGGCAGCGGCGCAGTCCTCTTCTGTCACGAGCGCGCCTATGTCAACCAGGAAGCCGTACTCGCCGCGCTGGCGAAATCGATCGGCCGGGACTTCACGCCGATCGTGGTACGCGATGAGGAAGTGAGCCTCGAGCGCGCGGTCGCCACCTATCTCTTCAACAGTCAGCTCATCGAGCGTGCGGACGGGGGGATGCTGCTCGTCGCGCCGTCGGAGTGCGCCGAGGACATCGCCGTGGCCACGCTTCTCGAGCGGCTCGTCACCGGGGGCGGCCCGATTCGCGAGGTGCTCACCTTCGATCTGAAGCAGAGCATGCAGAACGGCGGCGGCCCGGCCTGCCTGCGGCTGCGGGTCGCGCTGACGCCTGCAGAGTGCGCTGCGATACGCGCGCCGATCTGGCTAGACGAAGCGCTGCACGCAGCGCTCGTCGCCTGGGTGGAGCGGCACTATCGCGATCGGCTCCTGCCAGGCGATCTTGGCGACCCGGCGCTGCTCGACGAGAGCCGCCGCGCGCTCGACGAGCTGTCGCAATTGCTCGGGCTGGGCACGGTCTACCCGTTCCAGTCGGTCTAGGGCCTGTTAGGCCCTAGTGTTATCCGGACGCGAGCCGGAGCAGCAAGGGGACCTCGAGCGTCTTCTCGTGCGAGACGCCGTGCTCCCACAGCCCGTCCTCGCCCCAGCAGTCGCCGTGATCCGCGCACACGATCACCGTGTCGTTCGCGAACCGCGCGAGCAGCGGCTCGAGCACCTGGTCGCACCATTCGACGCAAGCGATCTGCCGGCGGCGGCACTCGGCGGCATCGTTGTTCTCGCCGAACGGCACGCAGGGATTCCAGGACTGGTCCCATGGCGCATCGGCGTGGTAATACGGAACGTGCGTCTCGGCGATGTTGAGGAACACGAACGAGGGCGCTTCGGCGGGGATCTGCGCGAGCGTCGCGTCGATCCACTCGAGCTGCGCCTTGAGCTTCGGCCCTCCGGCAAAGGCAAAAGCCTCGAAGTCGGCGCTCAGCACCCGGCCCGTCGGCCGCGCGGGATTGAACCAGTTGACGCCGCCGGTGCCGATCGCCCGATAGCCGCTCTTCTTCAACCCGTCGATGATGTTGTGCCCTGACAGCGTCACGTGCGCCGGCGCCGCGCCGGGGTGGCCGCCGCCTTCCATGCGAAAGATCTTCCCGTACTTCGGATTGACGTAGGCTTCGCGCCGGCTAGCATCGCCTGGCGTGAACCCCATGAAGAACGCGGAATGCGACCCGTAGGTGAAGTGCGAAGGCGACTGCGCGCGAACGAGTGGCGCGAGCGACTTGAGATTTGGCGCCTTCGCCTCGACGAAGGTGTCGTAGCGGCAGGAATCGAGCGTGATGAAGAGGATCGAACGAGGCATGAACGGCGCGAAGCGGCGGAGCAGAGCGAAGCGGGTCTTGGATTCTACCCGGTTTCGCCCTGCCGCCGCGTCTGCGGCGACGGGTGCTCCGTCATTCGAGCACAGCGGTCGGCAGCACGCGGTGCCGCCGCACCGGCGACCAGAGAACGGCAGCGACCGCGAGCGCGAGCCCCAGCGCACCGACGGTGAGCAGCGTCCCGCGCAGACCGACGCCGGTCGCGATCGCGCCGCCGACGAGCGAGCCGAGCGGCGCGGCAGCGACCGTCAGGAAACGCATCGTCGCCGTCATGCGCCCAAGGAGCCGATCGGGCGTGATGGCCTGGCGCAGCGCGAGGTAATTGATGGCGTAGAGAATCGCGCCGAAGTCGAACACGAGCATCGCCGCGCCCAGCGCGGCCGTCGCCACCCAGCCCGAACCGCCGAGCAATCCGAACGCCTGCCAGCCGATGGCGGTGATGATCAAGCCTTGCACGATCACCGGGCCGACGCCGAATCGCGCCGACAAGCGCTCGGCAAAGGCCGATGCAAGCACGCAGCCCAATCCGCCGCACGCGTAGGCGAAGCCGATCGCGCCGGCGGACAGAGAAAGTTCGCGCGTCGCGAAAAGAATGAGCACCGCGATCTGCATGTGATGCAGGAACTGCCACAATCCGGCGAGCCACGCGAGGCCCCAGAGCGTGCGGTTCTGCCACACAAGTCTCAGACCCTCGCCGATCTCGCGCCACACGCTCGACGCGCCATTGACCTGCGGCACGTCGCTGCGCGCTTCGATCCGGCGCAGCATCAGCGCGGACACCACGAACGAAGCCGCATCGACCGCGATCGCGAACGGCGCGGTCAGGACATGGATGAGTCCGCCGGCGAGCCCGGGCCCGATCAGCGCGGCCGAAGTTTCGCCGAGCGCGGTCTTGGCGTTCGCTTCGACCAGCCGCTTGCGGCCGGCCATCTGCGCGAGCAGCACCTGACCCGCGGCACCGCCGACGACGTTCTGGATGCCGCAAAGAAAGCCGACCCCGAACAGCAGCTCGATCGAGAGCCCATCGAACCACGCCGCGACCGGAATGGCGGCGAGCGCGAGCCCGCGCCCCAGGTCTGCGGTGATGACGACAGGGAGCTTGCGCACGCGATCGAGCAGCACGCCGGCATGCAGGCTGAACAGCGCGAACGGCAGCGTTTCCAGCGCGACCAGGATCCCCATCTGCATCGGCGAGGCGTGCAGCAGCAACGCGGCCGTCAGCGGCAACGCAAGGTTGGTGATCTGCGCGCCGAAGGACGTGATCGTGAGCGACCCCCACAGCCTCCGGAAATCGGGCGAAAGCCACAGGCCGCGAAAGCGGCGTCGGATCAATGTCTTCAGTCTTTTCGTTTTCGTCATAGCTTCATCCTCCGGCCGCGCCGGTGAAGCGCGGCCGCCGGTCATCCGGCACCGGTACTTCGACAGGCAGGAAATGAGGCTCGGGGACTAACGACGGTGCAACTGAGGCCCGGACTTCGATTTCCGCCTGTACCCGGCGGAAACCGCGCGGGTCAATTCAATGCAATCGCGATCGCAGCGGTAGTGGCTTCTCGATGCCGCGACTGGATTGCGGTCCCGGGAAGTGCGCATCGCCTGGAATGTCCCATGCGAACGCGCGCGCCGCGATTGCCATCGCGGTGACGGAGGTCGTCGGCGTTCTGGTCATGGGGTGATCATTCCTCGATGTTGGTTGAAATGTGACAACAGTGTACGCGAAGCCGGCGCGAATGCCAAGCTCGCCGCCCGCCATCGATGCGATTCAGGCGCCCGTCTGTCGCATTCGCACCACTATGACCAGCTATCGCGTTCCCGCTTTCCGTTTCTCGAGGTCGAGGTCGTAGTACATCCAAGGCTGCTGGTCGAAGCTGTTGTATTTGTAGCCGAGCACCCAGGGATGAACGACGACATTCTCGATCCGATAGGTATGCATCACCCACGGCGCATACGCGGTCACGAGTGAAGACATGCGGCGGAGGAGCTGCACGCGCTCCGGACCGTTCGGCATCTGCTTCGCCTTGTCGTAGAGCGTGTTGAACTCGGGCAGGTCAAAGCGACCGAGGTTCGACATACCCTTGTGCGGGCCGTAGAGCAGGTCGAGCATGCTGATCGCCGCATCGTTGGTCAGCGTATTGGCGAGCGCCCACATCTGCAACTGGCCGGCAACGGCCTGCTTGAGCGTGTCGGGGAATTTCTGCTTCGTGAACTCGATGCGTATGCCGACCGCGTCCATGCTTCGTTTCCACAGCTCGTCGAACTGGCGATAGATCGCCGACGGGTCCGACGCGAGCGTGAGCCTGAGCGGCTTCCCGTCGGGCAGATCGCGCCAGCCGTCGCCGTCGCGATCGACGTAGCCGAACTTGTCGAGCAACGCCTTGGCGCCCGCAACGTCGTATGGCGTATTGCCCTTGAAGTTCGGATCGTGCCCGACGACGTTGGGCGGGATCGGCTGCGTGGCGGGAAGCGCCTGATCGAGCCGGATGACGTGAATTTCGTCGTTGATGTTGTAGGCCATGCTGATCGCGCGCCGCAGCGCGATCTTGTCCCTGGTGTAGCCGCCGACGATCGGATCGTCCATGTTGAAATAGGTGTACACGATCGTCGGCTGCACACCGCGGCCGTGAATGATGCCGCGCTCGACGTATTCGGGCTTGAGCTTGTCGCCGTTGAGCACTTTCGGCACGAGATCGGTTGGCACGACGATGTAGTCGAGGTCGCCCTTCTCGAAGGCGAGAAGCCGCGGGTTCGACTCCTCGATGATCGCGATCTCGACGCGGCCGCAGATCGGAAGCTTCTTGCCCTTCATCTTCGCGACCAAGGCCTGGTCTTCCGGCTGCGCGCTCTCCGGAAAAGTCATCTCGCGGAAATTCGGATTGGCCTCGAGCACGATCTGCTGTGCGCGCCGCCAGGACTTGAGGTAATACGGCCCGGTACCGATGGGATGGTCCATCACCCAGCCGCTGGGGTCGGCGTGGGCCGCGACGACCTCGCGCGCGACCACTGCGGTCGCCGCGGAGGTCAGGTCAGGCAGCAGGTCGTAGGCCGGAAAATTGAGCTTCAGCCGCAGCGTATAGCGGTCGATTGCCTGCGCGCCTTCCAGCGGCGCGTCGTAATCGAACTTGCCGGTCTTGCTCGCCGACGCGATCGCTTCTTTCGCTCCTGCCAGGCGGTCGTCCAGGATCTGCACGTTATTCGAGCGCAGCTTCGGGTCGAGGAGCCGCTTGAACGAGTAGACGTAATCGGCCGCGGTCAGCTCGCGCTTTTTTCCCTTGAACGCGGGATCGTCCGAGAAATAGATCCCGGGCTTGAGCTTGATCGTCCAGGTCAGTCCGTCGGCCGAAATCTGCGGCAGCGCCGCCGCGGTGTTCGGCACGACCTTGTACGGGCGCGCGAGAAAGTCGTAACGGTACAGCGCATCGAAGATCTCGCGATTGACGTAGTTGGAGTAGAGATCGTTCGAAGCCTGGGGATCGAAGCCGGTCTCCGGCGCGACGAAGGCGACGCGCAGGACCTTGTTCAGGTCCGCCGCCGACGCGATGCCGGCGGCAATCACCAGCGCAAGCGCGAAAGCGCAGCGCCATCGCCTGCGCCCCGTGGATGTGACGGTCATGCCGAGTCTATTTCCCTGCGGCGTTGCGCCGCGCGACATCGAGATCGAGGTACAGCCAGGGATACTGGTCGAACACGTTGTGCTTGTAACCCAGCACCCACGGGTACGCGACCACCGTCTCGTAGCGGAAAGCGTCCAGCTTCCACGGCGCATAAGCGGTCACGAGTTGCGACATCCGCTGGAACAGGCGCGTGCGTTCCGGCGAATCGGGAAGCTGGCGCGCCTGATCGTACAGCCGGTCGTATTCAGGGAGCTTGAAACGCGCGAGGTTGGTCACGCCCGAGTGTGGGCCGTAGAGCAGATCGAGGAAGCCGAAGCCTTCGGTCGTGTTGCTGATGTTCCCGAGCGACCACATCTGGAGCTGGCCGGCGCGACTCATCTTGAGCAGATCGGGCCATTTCTGTTTGACGAATTCCAGATGCAAGCCGACGGCGTCCATGCTCTTCTTCCAGAGCTCGTCCAGCTGGCGGTCGATGGCCGACGGCGGCGAGGCGATGGTGAGCTTGAGGGGCTTCCCGTCCGGCAGATCGCGCCAGCCGTCGCCGTCGCGATCGACGTAGCCGAACTTGTCGAGGAGCGCCTTGGCGCCGGCTGGATCGAAATGGACGTGTCCGTTGAATTTTGGATCGTAACCGGTGACGTTCGGCGGGATCGGCTGCGTGGCGGGCTCGCCCTGCCCTTGGCGGACGATGCGGATCTCGTCGTCGGTGTTGAACGCCATGCTGACCGCACGGCGAAGTGCGATCCTCTCATTCGTGTAACCCCCGACGACGGGGTCCTCCATGTTGAAATAGGTGTAGGTGATCGCCGGCTGGACCGCGCGCCACATCTGCACGCCCTGTTGCGTGAATCTCGGCTTGAGCTTGTCGTTCGCATCGAGCACGTTGCGGATGAGGTCGACCGGAACCGCGACAAAGTCGAGCTCGCGGTTTTCGAACGCGAGGAGCCTCGGATTGGACTCCTCGATGATCGAAATCTCGATGCGTCCGATCTGCGGCAGCTTCTTGCCGCGCATTGTTGCGACCAGCGCGCGGTCGGCGGGATCCTTGCTGTCGGGGAAGAAAACGTCCCGGTAACCGGGGTTCGCTTCCAGTACGATTCTCTGTCCGCGCCGCCAGTCCTTGAGGCGATACGGCCCGGTACCGACCGGATTCGCCATCGCCCAGCCGCTTGCGTCGCCGTACGCGGCAATGACCTCGCGCGCGACTGCCGCGGTCGCCGCGGTCGTGAGGTCGGAAAGCAGGTCGTACGACGGATGGTTGAGCTTTAGGCGGATGGTATAGCGATCGATCGCCTGCAGACCTTCGATCGGCGCGTCGTAATCGAACTTGCCCGTTTCCTTTGCCGCCGAGACGGCAGCCTCGGCGCCGACGACGCGCTCGTCGAACACGAGCTGCGAGATCGAGCGCATCTTCGGGTCGAGCACCCGCTTCCACGAGTAAACGTAATCGGCGGCGGTCAGCTCGCGCCTCGCTCCCTTGAACACCGGATCGTCACCGAAATAGATTCCCGCCCTCACCGCGATGGTCCACGTTTTGCCGTCGGCGGAAACCTGCGGCAGCGCCGTCGCGGCGTTGGGCACGATCTTGTACGGCCGCACCAGATAGTCGTAGCGATACAGCGTATCGAAGATCACGCGGTTCACGTAGTTCGAATACGCATCACCGCCCGCCTGGGGATCGAAGCCGGTCTCGGCGGCGTTGAAAGCGACGCGCAGCGTCTTGGTTGGATCGGCTGCAAAAGCGGCGCCCACCGCCGCCATCAGGAGCGCAGCGACCAGCCACGCCCGCAACGATCGCCGAAGTCGCATCAGAGCAGTTTCTCTATGTCGGCGGCGATCGCCTGCGGCTCCACGTTCGAGCCGTAGCGCTCGACGACGTGGCCCTTGCGATCTACAAGGAACTTGGTGAAGTTCCACTTGATCGCCTCGGTGCCAAGGAGCCCCGGCTTCGTTTTCTTCAGGTATTTGTACAGCGGCGCGGCGTCATCGCCGTTGACGTCGATCTTGGCGAAGAGAGGAAACTTCACGCCGTAATTCAGCTCGCAGAACGACTCGATCTCCTTCTCGGTCCCAGGCTCCTGCGCGCCGAACTGGTTGCACGGAAAGCCGAGTACCTCCAGCCCGCGCGAGTGCATCTTCTCGTACAGCGCCTCGAGTCCCTTGTACTGCGGCGTGAACCCGCACTTGCTGGCGACGTTCACGATCAGCATGACCTTGTCCTTGTATGTGTCGAGTTTCTGCTCCTTGCCGTGAATGTCCGTGACCGAAAAATCGTAGACGCTTGCCATCGCAGCCTCCAAAAAAAGCTATTGTATGCGCGCTCAGCGCCATGCCTTAGCCCGACGGTGTCCCATAGCCGCCGCCGCCGGGCGTCTGCACCACGAACACCTCGCCGCGTTTCATCTCGACCTGGAAAGTCGCGCCGAATTCCTGGCGCGTCCCGTCGCTGCGCTCGACCCAGTTCCGCCCGACCGCGCCGGGCTGCCCTCCGGCCACGCCGAACGGTGCGATGCGGCGATGGTTGGCGAGCATCACCGCGGTCATCGGCTCGAGAAAGCGCACGCGCCGCTCGCCGCCGTCGCCGCCACGGTGACGCCCTGCCCCACCGCTGCCGCGGCGGATGCAGTATTCCTCGAGTCGAACCGGGAAGCGCCATTCGAGAACCTCGGGATCGGTCAGCCGCGAGTTGGTCATATGCGTCTGCACCACGCTTGCGCCGTCGAAATCCGGCCCCGCGCCGGCGCCGCCGGAAATCGTCTCGTAATACTGGTAGCTCTCGTCGCCGAAAGTGAAATTGTTCATCGTGCCCTGCGAAGCTGCGAGGACGCCGAGCGCGCCGTAGAGCGCGTCGGTAAT
>DATJWL010000101.1:0-4710 GCA_035501215.1 Casimicrobiaceae bacterium | reverse complement strand
CAGCTCTCGCCCGCTCAGTTCGTGTCCTTCGCCCGCCGCTTCGGACCGCCCGAGCCGCACGTGATCGACCAGTTTCATCACGCCGAGGATCCGAACATCCTCATCCTGTCGAACCGCCGGAAGGACGGCGTGCCGATCGGGTTGGCGGACGCAGGGACCTACTTCCACACCGACTACTCCTACCTGCAAGTGCCGGCGCGGGCGACGATGCTCTACTCGATCGAGGTACCGCGTGCGGGAGGCGACACGCTGTTCGCGAACCAGTACGCCGCCTACGACGATCTCGCGGAATCGATGAAGCGGCGCATCGGGGCGCTCGTCGCCGTCCACCACTACGGCAACCGCAACGTTCCCGACGAGATGAGCCGTACCGCGGCATCGCCGCTCACCACAGAGCAGAAGGCGAAGATGCCGCTCATCACGCATCCGCTCGTTCGATCGCATCCGGTCACGGGCCGCAAGGCGCTCTACGCCGTATCGGGCAGCTCGTATGGGATCGTCGGCATGGCGGACGACGAAGCGCTGGAACTTCTCGACGAACTGGCGGCGCATGCCACGCAGGAGAAATACGTCCACCGCCTGGCGTACCGGGTGGGCGACGTCGTCGTCTGGGACAATGCCTCGCTGCTGCATTCGGCCACACTCACCGATCCCGACGATCCCCGGACGCTGTGGCGCATCACCGTCAAGGAGGCCGAAGCCGGCCTCCGCGCGGATGACGTCCTCGCCGCGAGCTTCGCGTCCCGCGCATCCTGACCCGATGCATCGGCCGCCCGGCTGATGCGCGCCAGCCGGGCGGTGGTAGCATGGACTCGCTCCTGACCGCGCCTCGTCGATGAATCGTTCGCGTCATCCGCTGCTCGCACTCGTCTTCTCGCTGCTGCTCGTCGGCATGCAGTTCGGCGCGCAGCTGCACGCGCTCGAGCACCTCAGGGATTCGCTCAAGCACACTCCGGATCACTCGCTCACGGTCCCGGCACAGGACGCATGCGCGATGTGCGTGCTGTTCGCTGGCGGGGCCAATGCCGTAGCCGGCGGCGGCGATGCGGCATTCGCGGCGGCGGATACGGGTCAGACGTTTTCTACGCCGCCGGCCTCGCTCGCGGCGACCGCTCCCTCCTACTACTCCAGCCGCGCTCCGCCAGTGCTCCTCTGAGTCCGCGTGGAGTGCCGTCGCGTCAGACGGCACGGTTCATGACATGACCCCAGGAGCACGATCGTGTCCAGATTCATCTTGGCGTGCGGCGCCATCGCGCTGGCGCTCTTCGCACCACCCGCGGCGCGAGCCGCGACCGATGCCGACCTCGCGGAAATCCGCGAGCAGATTCGGCAGCTCAAGGAAAGCTATGAAGCTCGCATCCAGTCGCTCGAGCAGCGTTTGAAGGAAGCGGAGGCGCGAGCGAGCGCTCCCGGGCCGCAAGCGGCGGCCGCGCCGCCGGAGGCCGTTGCGACGCCCGCAGCGCCCGCCCCTGCTATGGGCATCGCTGCGTTCAATCCCGCGATCGCCGTCGTTCTGCAGGGTAATTATCAAAATTTGAAACAGGATCCCGCGCTATACGCTTTCAACAACATTCAACTCGGCGAGGACATAAGTCCCGGGCGGCGCGGCTTCGGTCTGGGCGAGTCGGAGATCAACTTCTCCGCTAATGTCGACCACCTGTTCGCGGGCAATCTGGTGGTTTCTCTGGAACCGGACAATTCGGTGAGTGTCGAGGAAGCGTACGGTCTCGTGACGGCATTGCCCTACGGACTCACGCCCAAGTTCGGGCGCTTTTTCTCTGGCGTCGGGTACATGAACGAACAGCACCAGCACGCGTGGGATTTCCAGGACGCCCCGCTTGCCTACCAGGCATTCCTTGGCGAGCAGTTCACGCAGGACGGCGCGCAGCTCAAATGGGTGGCGCCGACCGATACGTTGCTCGAATTCGGCGCGGAGATCGGCAACGGCGACGCCTTTCCCGGCAGCCCGCGCAACAGCAATGGCGCAGGGGCATGGAGCGCCTTCGTCCACGCCGGCGGCGACGTCGGCGCGAGCTCGAGCTGGCGTGCGGGGGTGTCATATCTCGAGACGCGAGCGGCCGATCGCGTAGGCAAGCTGCCCGATACTGCCGGAAACATCGCGCAGACGTCGTTCGGCGGCAAGACGCATACGACGATCGCCGACTTCGTCTGGAAATACGCGCCCGATGGCAACGCCACGCGCACGAACTTCAAGCTGCAGGGTGAGTATTTCTGGCAGCGCGCGAGCGGCGACCTGACCTTCGACAGCGACGAGGCGCTCGGCCTCACGCAGACCGCCGCGTATTCGGCGAATCAGAGCGGCTGGTACCTGCAGGGCATCTGGCAGTTCATGCCGATGTGGCGCGTCGGCCTGCGCTACGACCAGTTGAATCAGGGCAGCCCCGATTACGGCGACAACGCAGCGTTCCTCGCCACCGATTCATTCAGTCCAAAGCGGACGACCATAATGTTTGACTGGACGCCGTCGGAATTCAGCCGTTTTCGCGTTCAATATGCGCAGAACAAGGAGCGGCCGGGTTTCACCGATAACCAATTCTTCCTCCAGTACATCCTGACCCTCGGCGCGCACGGCGCGCACAAGTTCTGACGGAGAATCGACATGCGCTCAATCCAGAAATGGCTGATGGCGGCGGCGCTCGTCGCCTTCGTCTCACCCGCCTGCGCGGCACTCAACGTCTTCGCGACGCTCCCCGAATGGGGCGCGCTCGTCGAAGAGCTCGGCGGTGACAAGGTCAAGGTCTACGTCGCTACCAACGCGCTGCAGGACGCGCATCACATCGAGGCGAAACCGAGCCTGATCGCGCGTGCGCGGGGCGCCGATCTCGTGGTGGCGACCGGGGCCGAGCTCGAGATCGGCTGGCTGCCGTTGGTCACCCAGCAGGCCGGCAATCCCGCGATCCAGCCCGGCAAGCCCGGCTACTTCGAGGCGGCGGCCTACGTGACACTGCTCGAGAAGCCGACGCGGCTCGATCGCGCCGAAGGCGACGTGCATCCAGGTGGGAATCCGCACATCCAGACCGATCCGCGCAACATCGCGAAAGTCGCGGCGCCGCTCGCGGCGCGGCTCGCCGAGCTCGATCCGCCGAACGCCGCCTACTATCGCGACCGCTACCAGGCGTTCATCGGCCGATGGAACACGGCGACCGTGAAATGGGAGAAAGAAGCTGCCCCGCTCAAGGGCGCGCCGGTTGTCGTCCAGCACAAGGCGTTCACCTATCTGGAAGTCTGGCTCGGCCTCAAGGAGATCGCCGCGCTCGAACCCAAGCCCGGCGTCGAGCCGACGACAGCGCACCTGGCAGAGGTGCTGACGCTACTGGAACGACAACCGGCGAAGATGGTGCTGTGCGCCGCCTACCAGGACCGACGCCCATCGGAATGGATCGCCGAGCGCGCGAAGATCAGCGCGGTCGTGCTGCCCTTCACCGTCGGCGGCGACGAGCAGGCGAAGGACCTCTATGGCCTCTTCGACGACACGATCGCGCGGCTGCTGAAGGGCGCGCAATGACCCTCGGGGCCATCGAGCTCTCGATTCTGCTTCCTGCGCTCGCCGCGGGGCTGCTCGTGACGGCAACCCATGTGCCGCTGGGCACGCAGGTACTCGCGCGCGGCATCGTGTTCATCGACCTCGCGATCGCGCAGGTCGCCGGTTGCGGCGTGCTCCTCGCCGATCAGCTCGGCTTCGACGCCGAAGGCATCGCGGTGCAGGTGGCCGCGCTCGCCGCGGCGCTGGGCGGTGCGTTGGTCCTCACCTGGACGGAGCGCATCTGGCCCGACGTACAGGAGGCGGTGATCGGCGTCGTCTTCATCCTCGGCGCGACCGGAAGCGTGCTGCTGCTCGCGAGCAACGTCCACGGCAGCGAGCACCTGCGCGATCTGCTCGTGGGCCAGATCCTCTGGGCGCAACCGTCGCGCCTCGGCTGGGCCACCCTCGTCTATGCAATCGTGCTCGCGCTCTGGTTCGGCGCCGGCGACCGGCTGGGACGATCCGGCTTCTATCTGCTGTTCGCCGTGTCGGTCACGGTCTCGGTGCAGCTGGTCGGCCTGTACCTCGTCTTCGCGACGCTGATCGTTCCGCCACTCGCCACGCGCCGCATGACGCGCGGCCGGCTCGCCATCGCCTGGGGGCTCGGCGCGCTCGGATACGCGCTGGGGCTTTTAGCTTCAACGGCGCTCGATCTGCCGAGCGGGCCGGTGATCGTTTGGGTGCTGGTCGCCCTCGCGCTCGCCTGCTATCTCGTTTCCTCCGGCGGCCGCACCGCGCGAAACATGGCGAGCAACGAAAGGTCGTAGACGATCTTGGTCACACCGCCGACGACGAGCGGCCAGCCGAAGCTCGAAGCCGCGAGCATGAGGCCGGAGAGAAGCGGGCTCAGCGACGAGGCGAGGCTGCGCGGAACGGAGGTGATGCTCGCGGCGGCAGGGCGCTCCTCTGGCGAGACCACCGCCATCACGTAGGAGTTCCGCGTCGGCACGTCCATCTGCGAGAGAGCGCTGCGCAGAAGCAGCAGCGCCACCGCCCAGCCGAGATCCGGCATGAACGGCGTGGCTGCGAGCAGGAGATTGGCGGGAAGGTGCGTGAACACCATCGTATTGACGAGGCCGATCCGCTTGGCGATGCGCACCGCCACGAGGTAGGAGAACGCCGAAAGAATTCCGCTCCAGAAGAAAATCGTTCCCGCCACGACCGTC
>DATJWL010000100.1:0-67063 GCA_035501215.1 Casimicrobiaceae bacterium | reverse complement strand
CGACGACGAGAGGAAGCGCTTTGGTTCGACCGTAGACCTGTTTCGCAAATACGGGGACCGCTACGATCTGGACTACCTGTTGATGATGGCGCAGGGCTTCCAGGAATCGGGATTGGACCAGAACGCCAAGAGCGCGGTCGGCGCGATCGGCGTCATGCAAATCATGCCGGCGACAGGAAAGGATCTCGGAGTCGGTGACATTACCAAGCTCGAGCCCAACATCAACGGCGGCGTGAAGTACATCCGCTTCATGATCGACCAGTTCTACAAGGACGAACCGATGACGCCGCTCAACAAGGGGCTGTTCGCGTTCGCGTCGTATAACGCAGGTCCCGGACGCGTTGCTCAGTTGCGTCGCGAAGCGGCAAAGCGCGGGCTTGATCCGAACCGATGGTTCAACAACGTGGAGCTGGTCGCCGCTGACAGGATCGGCTCCGAGACCGTCAACTACGTCAGCAACATCTACAAGTACTACACCGCCTACAAGCTTCTCGTCGCGCAGGACGAGGAGCGGCGGAAGGCGCGCGAAATGGTGGCGCCTGTCCCGCGCTGATACGCGATTGGAGCGACCTCGATCGGCAGCGCCTCTTTGCGACCGCACGTCATCAAAGAAAGCCCGGACGCAAGCGCCCGGGCTGTTGTTACCAAACTTCGACGTACGGATCGCTAACCGCGCTCGTCCTTGCCAGGTTGACGGTTGCCTTCCTGCTCAAACTGCTGGCGCTTGCGCTCCTGTTCCTGACGTTCGCGTTCGCGCTGTTCTTGCTGACGCTGTTGTTGCGAGCCTTCGGATCCATGCGAGCCGTGCTGGCCTGGATTCGGCTGATTGCCGCGCCCGCCTTGCTGGCCCCCGCCACCCGTTTGGTCCTGCTGTTTCCGGTCTTTGTCTTGCTGCACCTTGCGTCCTTTCATTGTTCAGTCCGCCGATTCGCGGACACTGAACTTCAGCAAGACGCGTGCCATGGCGCGCAAGGCCGCGTGAGCTGTGTTTCAAGCGCTTTTCAGAGGGCGATCGGGAAGTCTGCAGCACCGGGGGTCAGCGCAACGTGAAATTGTTGCCGTTCCTTTTTACAGCCGGGCTCCATACCCATTCTCTGAATGGTGGCTTGAGTCGATCTCGCCCAATCATGCGCTACGCGGAAGCACGCGCGATTCTTCATTTCACGAAACGGTGCTGGCGAGCGCAATCAGAGCAACCACTCGATCGGCAGAATCTCCAGGAATTGAATCCCCGAGCGTTTGCTTGCGCTCGTTCCCGGCTCGACATCGAAGACGACTTCGCCCGATGACGTGCGCTCTATCCATTGCGGACAGCGGCCGTCCGTTGCAATTCGAACTTCGTATGCCGTCTTGCCTAGATCCCGGTCGAGGGTCGTCGACAGCCTCTGCGCGAGAGCTGGGCTGTCGATCACCAATCCCATCTCCGTGTTGAGATACGCCGAGCGTTGATCGAAGTTGAACGAGCCGACGCCCGCGCGCAATAGGTCGCATCGCCGTTTGGCGTAACCCGCGTGCACCGCGGGCACGTCGGTCGCGGCAAGCGAGTTGGTTAGCACGCGGACCTGGACGCCGTTCCGCGCGAGTTTTTCGAGCGCATCAGTGCCTCCACCGCCCGGCACGAAATAGGGCGAGACGAGGTCGAACGATGTTTTCGGCTGCCCGATAGCTGGCAAGAGCTCTGAGAGCAGCAACACGTCGGTCCGCGCCGACGTATCGAGCGTTTTCGCCGGATCGTCGCGGACGACTGTGCGTTTGCCCACTCCATCGCCAGCACGGCGAAGACGATCCACAGCTCCGCGTTCCGACGGAGGAATCGACTCATCGCTGCGTCCGTGGTCATCCGATGCGCGAGCGCACGTAATCCCCGAGCGCATCGAGCAGTCGGCGCAGGTTGGCCTGCAGCGGCGGGAATCCCTCGTTCTTGACGAGCGTCGCTTCGTCGAGATAAAGCCGCCGGTTGATCTCGACCTGCAGGCTGTGCCTGCGCTCCTTCGGGCGCCCGTGCCGGCGCACCAGCTCGACCCCCTTGTACGGATCGTTGATGGCGACCGAGTAACCCATCGCGCGAAGCGTCGTCGCCACGAATGCGGTCAGCTCGGCCTCGCAGGTCGTGCCGTCGCGGTCGCCGAGCACGAACTCGGCGCGCTTGCGTCCCGGATCTTCGGACATCACGTCGCCGACCGCCGGCATCGAATGACAGTTGACGTGCCACACCGCGCCGAACTGCCGGTGGCGCTCGTCGAGGGCTGCCGCCACCGCCGCGTGATACGGCTCCCAGCAGCGTGCGATGCGTTGCTTCACCTCCGCCACCGATAGCGCTCGCGCATACATCGGCACCCCGCCCTGCGCGAGGCGCCAGACGAGGCCGATCCCCAGCTCGGTCTTGCGCGACGGCGTGAGCGGCCCCGGCCACGGCTCCGAGAGAAGCGCAGGGTCGATGTCGACGAGACTGCGATTGGGATCGATGTAGGCGCGCGGAAACAGCGCCTCGACGAGCGTCGCGCCGACTTCCGGAGCCCTCGCGTACAACTCGTCGACGTAGCTGTCCTCGGCCTGCCGGACGACTTCGCGCGGCGGCAGGTGCTCGAAGTCGGCCGGGTAATCGCTGCCGCTGTGCGGGGAATCGAGCACCAGCGGCAGCGGCGTGACGATGGGGTCGTGGCGGCGAAGAGCGTCCATCTCAGCCTGCTAGGGCTCGTTGAGGTAGCACGCCGACCAGCGTCCCGGCGCGATCTCCTTGAACTCCGGCGCGACCTCGCGGCAGCGCTGCATGGCATGCGGGCAGCGCGGATGGAAGTGGCATCCGGAAGGCGGCTCGAGCGGCGATGGTATCTCGCCACGAATTGGCACGAAGGTTTTCTTCATCGGCTCGAGTGTGCCGACCTCGGCCAGCAGCGCCTGCGTGTACGGGTGATTCGGCGCGGCGAAGATCTCCGCGGTCGGACCCGATTCGACGATGCGCCCGAGATACATGATCATCACCCGATCGCTGATGTGTCGCACCACGCCGAGGTCGTGGCTGATGAAGAGATAGGTGAGGTTCAAGGCTACGCGCAGGTCCATGAACAGGTTCAGCACCTGCGCCTGGATCGACACGTCGAGCGCCGCGATCGATTCGTCGCAGACGAGGAATTCGGGCTTCACCGCGAGCGCGCGCGCGATGCCGATGCGGGCGCGCTGGCCACCGGAGAACTGGTGCGGGAAGCGGCGCATGAGCGTCGGATCGAGCCCGACGCGGTTCAGCTGCAGGCCGACGTACTCGACCTGCTGGCGGCGCGCGATCACGTGATGAACGACCGGCGCCTCGCCGACGATGTCCACCACGCGCAGGCGCGGATTGAGCGAGGCGTGCGGGTCCTGGAAGATCATCTGCAGCTTCAGCTGCCGCTCGCGCGCAGAGGCGCCGTCGAGCGCATCGAGCCGCTCGCCTCGCCAGAGACGCTCGCCTTCCGACAACGCCAGGAGCCCGACGGCAAGCCGGCCGAGCGTCGACTTGCCACAGCCGGACTCGCCGACGAGCCCCACGACTTCGCCCTCGGCAATGGCGAGGTCGACCCGGTCCACGGCATGAACGACCTCTTCTTGCAGACCCGCGCCGGCAAAGTTGGCGATGCGCGCGGCGACATCGAGCGGGCGCACGAAGCGCTTCGAGACGCCCTTCAGCTCGAGCAGCGGTTGAGCCGGATCGGCGCGCGGCGTCATGATTCTTCTTCCGGCGGCGGCAAGGGATGGAAGCAGCGCAGCGTGCGTCCGCTGGTGCCGAACGGCCGCGTCTCCGGAGTTTGCTCGCATTCGACGGTGGCCCGAAAGCAGCGTGGACGGAACGGACAGCCGCTCGGAAGATCGAGCGGCGGTGGCGCCATGCCGGGAATCTGCTTCAATTTCTCTCGTGCCGGCGCGTTCCCCGGCACCGAGTCGAGCAGCCCGCGCGTGTACGGATGCCCCGGCGCGCAGATGATCTCAGCCGTCGTACCCTGCTCCACGATGCGCCCCGCGTACATCACGCAGACGCGGTCGGCGAGCCCGGCGATCACCGACAGATCGTGCGTGATCCAGATCAGCGCGGCGCCCATCTCGCGCGTAAGCTTCTGCATCTCGTAGAGGATCTGCCCTTGGATCGTCACGTCGAGCGCGGTGGTCGGTTCGTCGGCGATGATGAGATCGGGCTTATTGAGCATGGCGATCGCGATCGCCACGCGCTGCCGCATGCCACCCGAGAACTGGTGCGGATAGCCACGCAGCCGCTCGGCCGGCGAGGGAATGCCCACCCGGGAAAGCGCCTCCTTCGCACGCTCGAGCGCCGCGCTGCGCGACACGTTCTCATGGGCGAGAATCGCCTCGACCATCTGCGTGTCGATGCGCAGCACCGGGTTGAGCGTCATCATCGGGTCCTGGAAGATCATCGCCAGGCGGTTGCCGCGGAAATGCCGCATCTCCTCGGCCGGAAGCGCGGTCAAGTGCACGCCGTCGAACAGGACGTTGCCGCCAACGATGCGCCCGGGAGGATCGACCAGCCCCATGATCGAGTAGCCGGTGATCGACTTGCCCGAGCCCGATTCGCCGACCAGCCCCAGAACCTCGCCGCGCCCGACTTCGAAGCTCACGTCGTCGACCGCTTTCACCACGCCAGCGCGGGTGAAGAAATGCGTGCGCAAGCCCGACACGGTCAGCAGCGCCTCACTCATCGCTGCAGGCGCGGGTTCAGTACGTCGCGCAACTGATCGGCGACGAGGTTGATGCCGACGATGGTGATGAGGAGCGCCACCCCCGGGAAGAAGCTGATCCAGTACTTGCCCGACAGCAGGTACTGGTAGCCGTTGGCGATGAGGAGTCCAAGCGAGGGCTCCGTGATCGGCAACCCCAAGCCGAGAAAGGAGAGCGTGGCTTCGAGCGCGATCGCCGCCGCGACCTGCACGGTCGCGACCACCATCAGCGGCGGCAGGCAGTTGGGCAGGAGATGGTGGAAGACGATGCGCGAAGGCGGCAGCGCAAGGCAGCGCGCCGCTTCGATGTACTCCTTGCGTTTCTCGACCAGCGCCGCACTGCGCACTGTGCGCGCGTAATAGGCCCACTGCACCGTTACCAGCGCGGCGACGATCTTCAGCGTCCCCTGTCCGAGCACCGCGAGCAGGATCAGCGCGATCAGGATTGCTGGAAACGAGAGCTGGATGTCGGCGATGCGCATGATGACGGTGTCGGTGCGGCCACCGAGGTATGCCGCGGCAATGCCAAGCGTGAGCCCGATCGCGAGCGCGATCACCGTGCTCATGACGCCGACCGAGAGGCTGATCCGCAGTCCGTAGAAGATCGCCGAGAGCATGTCACGGCCCTGGTCGTCGGTGCCGAGCCAGTAGGTGCCTCCGGTCAGCGCTTTCGATCCGGGCGGCAATCGACTGTCCATCACGTCGAGCTGGGCGAGATCGTAGGGATTCTGCGGCGAGATGAGTGGCGCGAAGATCGCCACTGCGATCACGAGCGCGAGCAGCACGAGGCCGAGCACCGCGAGCGGGTTGCCGATGAAGTCCGACGCGATCCGGCGGGCCGGCGTTTCCTCCCCTGCCACGCGTCTACCCTTTCGCTTCGGCGAGACGCACGCGCGGATCCAGCGCCGAGTAGAGGATGTCCACGATCAGGTTGATGACGATGAACATGGCGACGGTCACCAGAAGGTAGGCGACGATGATCGGTCGATCGAGGAGATTGATCGAGTCGATCAGGAGCTTGCCCATCCCCGGCCAGGCGAAGATCGTTTCGGTCACGATCGCGAACGCGATCACCGATCCGAACTCGAGCCCGATGATGGTGACGATCGGGATCAGGATGTTGCGCAGCACGTGCACGCCGATCACGCGCGCGTTGCTGAGTCCCTTGGCGCGCGCGAACTTCACGTAATCCTGCAACAGCGCTTCGCGCGTTCCGGCGCGCGTGAGCCGGATGAGGAGCGCGAGCTTGAACAGCGCCAGATTGGTGGCCGGCATGATGAGATGGCGCCAGCCTTCGAGCGAAAGAAAGCTCACCGGGATGCCGAAAAGCAGCGTCGTCGGACCGCGTCCGCTCGCCGGCAGCCAGCCGAGCATCACGGCGAAGACCATGATCAGCATCAATCCAACCCAGAACGTGGGCAGCGAGAAGCCGAGTATGGAGCCCGCCATGATCGTGCGCCCCGCAATGCCGTGCGGCCGCAGTCCCGCCCACAACCCGAGCGGAATGCCGAAGATGACTGCGATCAGCATCGCGGTGAGCGCGAGTTCGAGCGTGGCCGGCATCCGCTCGAGAATCAGGCCGAGCGCGGAGGTGCTGTGCACGAACGAGCGACCGAGATCGCCGTGAAGCGCCCCGGAGAGGAACGCCCAGTACTGCATCCACAGCGACTTGTCGAGACCGAGCCTTGCGATCGCCTGCTCGCGCTCGAGCTGGTCGGCCAGCGGGTTGATCAGGATGTCGACGGGATTGCCGATCGCGTACACGCCGACGAACACGAGCACCGACATCACGAGCAGCACCAGCGCGGCCTGCAGGATGCGGCGTACGACGAAGACCGGCATGATGGGCTGTATTGTACCCGCGGCAGGCGGATGAATTATCATGCGTCATGCCCATCGTCGACGACATCGCCGGCCTGCGCAGGATTCTCACCCGGTCACGCACGATCGCGGTCGTGGGACTTTCGGCAAACTGGTATCGCCCGAGCTATTTTGCGGCCAAGTACATGCAGGACTTCGGCTATCGCATCATCCCGGTCAACCCGGCCTATCGCGAAGTGCTAGGCGAGCGCTGCTACGCGGATCTGCGCTCTGCCAGCGAGGGCGTCGGCGTGGCGATCGACATCGTCGACTGCTTCCGCAAGAGCGAGGACATCCCGCCCATCGCGCGCGAGGCGGTCGCGATCGGCGCCAAGGTGCTGTGGATGCAGCTGGGCATTCGCAACGACGAGGCGGCGAGAATCGCAAGCGACGCGGGACTCGACGTCGTCATGAACCGCTGCGTCAAGATCGAGCGCGCCAGGCTGCTCGGCGGACTCAGCTGGGCCGGCGTAAACACCGGCGTCATCTCCGCCAGGCGTCCCGCCTGATCGAATGCCTGACCGCAAATTCGACTTCGACACGCTGTGCCTGCACGCGGGCCAGATTCCCGACGCGGCGACCGGCGCGCGCGCGCTGCCGATCTACCAGACGACCTCGTTCGTGTTCGACAGCGCGGATCATGCCGCGAGCCTGTTCAACCTGCAGACCTTCGGCAACGTCTACTCGCGCATCTCCAACCCGACCGTCTCCGCGCTCGAGGAGCGCGTGGCCGCGCTCGAGGGCGGCCGCGCGGCGCTCGCCGCCGCCACGGGCATGGCGGCGCAGATGACGGCACTGCTCACGCTGGCCCGGCATGGCGAGCACATCGTGGCCTCGCGCACGCTCTACGGCGGCACTTACACGCAGTTCGCCGTCACCTTCGCCGATTTCGGCATCGACGTCTCCTTCGTCGATGCGGACGAGCCGGAGAATTTCCGGCGTGCGGTGAAGCCGAACACCAAGGCGATCTACTGCGAGACCATCGGCAACCCGCAGCTGAACGTGCCCGATCTCTCCGCGCTCGCCGGGATCGCGCACGAAGCCGGCGTTCCTCTGGTGGTCGACAACACGCTCGCCTCGCCGTATCTGTGCCGCCCGATCGAGCTGGGCGCCGACATCGTCGTCCACTCCGCCACCAAGTACCTCGGCGGCCACGGCACGACCATGGGTGGAATCCTCGTCGAGTCGGGCAAGTTCGACTGGGGAAATGGCAAGTTTCCGCAGATGACGACCCCGTCGCGCGGCTATCACGGCGTGATCTTCCACGAGACCTTCGGCGACTTCGGCTTCACGATGAAGGCGCGCATGGAGACAATGCGCACGCTGGGCGCCACGCTGTCGCCGTTTTCCGCCTTCCTCCTGCTGCAGGGGATCGAGACCTTGCATCTGCGGATGCCGCGGCATAGCGAGTCGGCCTTGGCGGTGGCGCGCCATCTCGCGCAGCATCCGTGCGTCGAGTGGGTGAACTATCCGTTGCTCGAAGGCAATCGCTACCACGCGCTCGCGCAGCGCTACCTGCCGTGCGGGGCCGGCGGGATACTCACCTTCGGCATCAAGGGCGGCGCGCAGGCCGGCGAGCGCTTCATCGAGTCGGTGCAGTTCCTGTCGCACCTCGCCAACGTCGGCGACGCGAAGACGCTGGTCATTCATCCGGCCTCCACGACGCATCGCCAGCTCGACGAAGACGAGCAGCGCGCGGCCGGGGTTCTGCCGGAGATGATCCGCCTTTCGATCGGGCTCGAGAGCCTCGATGATATTCTCTGGGATATCGACCAAACGCTCGAGAAGGTCGCCAGGCAAGCATGACGCCGTCACGTTATCCCTCGATCGCCTGGCCGTGGGTCGGCGTGCTGCTGTGCGCTGCTCTCCTCGGCCAGGAATATCTGCTGCAGGTCACGGGACCGAACGCGCCGCTCACCGCGTATCGCGTCGCCCTGATGGCGGTCGGCGTGAGTTCGCTAGCCCTCGTCCTGCTGCCGCCGCGGCGCATCGGCTACGTCCTCGGCTTCTTGATCTGCCTCGGAGTCCTCGGCTGGGCGTATTACCTGCAATATGGAATGGAACTCGAGCCCTGCCCGCTGTGCATCATTCAGCGCGTTTGTTACGCGGGCATGGGGCTCGTCTTCCTGGTCGCGATTTTTCACAACCCCGGCCGCGCCGGAGCGGCGGTCTACGCGATCCTGCAGCTGTTGATCGGCGGCTTCGGCGCAGCCGTGGCGATGCGCCAGGTGTGGCTACAGTCGCTAGCGAAGGGCGAGGTCCCCTCGTGCGGGATGAGCCTCGAGTACATGCTCGACACCCTGCCGCTTACTGAGACCGTTCGGAAGGTGTTCGAAGGCAGCGGCGAGTGCGCCGAGAAGGCGTGGGTTTTCCTGCATCTCTCGGTCGCCGGTTGGGCGCTCGTTTTCTTCATTGCGATGGTCGTGGCGAGCTTCGCGCTGATCCGCCGAGACTAGGGCCGGTTAACGCTATGGGCGCAAACAGGTACTAGGAGGAGAGTTTCCATGCCGTTACGCAGACCGACCTTTGGCGCGTTCAATCAGGGCGACGTTCCGACCATCGCCTGCTTCAACAAGGCGACGACGCCGCTCGGCGTCGATCTCGGCAAGCTGATCGCGGCGATGCAAGCGTTCGTCGACCGGGACGTGGCGCGGGTGTGGGGCACGCCGGCGAAGCTCGTCAGGTCCATCGACTTCATCAAGGGACAGTGGGCGATGGTTTTTCTCGACGACGCCGACCAGCCCGGCG
This sequence comes from Casimicrobiaceae bacterium, assembly GCA_035501215.1. Lineage (GTDB taxonomy): Bacteria > Pseudomonadota > Gammaproteobacteria > Burkholderiales > Casimicrobiaceae > PALSA-1003. Next base: position 57,752 of record DATJWL010000100.1, on the reverse strand, counting down.
CGCTCGCGTATCACGATCTCACCCCCGACGGGCTCCCTCTCGCCAAGATATTCGTCAAGACCACGCTCGCCAACCACGACCTGGTGAGCGTCTCGGCTTCGCACGAACTGGTCGAGATGCTGGTCGATCCGGCCATCAACCTGCTCGCCACCGGTCCCGATCCGAAAACGGTCTATGCCTACGAGAGCGCGGACCCGGTCGAAGCCCTGAGCTATCCGGTCAACGGCATCCCGATGACCGACTTCGTCTACCCGTCTTACTTCGAGAATTTCCACAAGCTGGGCAGCGTGCAGTTCGATCGTCTGAAGAAAGTAAATAAGCCGTTCCAGATTCTTTCAGGCGGCTATCAGATCATCTTCAAAAACGGCAAATGGAGCCAGATCTTCGGCTCGGCGGCGAAGCGGCGGAGCTTCGCGAAGGAAGACCGCCGCGGCCACCGGAGCGAGCAACGCAAGCGCCGGAAGCTGCTGCGAGCGGACAAGAAGGCGATCGCGCGCGCCGAGCACGAGAACTGAGCTCGTTGCGCGACAAGACCCATTCCGAACGTCCGAGTGGAGGTTCGCCACCCGCCGGTGGAGGCTGTCATCTTTCCTTCATCTTGGATGTGTACCAAGCTTAAGGTTCCTCTCACCCAACGGATCTCCCATGCACGCGCTTGTGATGCGGATAGTGATCGGTTTGTGCCTGGCACTGGCCGGGTGCATTACGGCCCCGCCCGGCAGCACGACCCAGGACTCGCGGAGTCTCAACAGAATCGAGCACATCGTCGTGATCTACGCCGAGAATCGGAGCTTCGACAACCTCTACGGTCTGTTCCCGGGCGCGAATGGGATCAATAATGCGACGCCATCGACGTGGACGCAGACGGACCGCCACGGTGCGCCGCTGGCGACGCTGCCTCCCGTCTGGAAATCCGGCGCTACGGCGGATCCTGCCTACCCGACGCAATTGCCGAATCGCCCGTTTCGAATCGACGCGCCTCCGATCAGCCAGCCTCCGTCCGTCGCGACGCGAGACCTGATCCATCGCTTCTACACGAACCAGGAGCAGATCAACGGCGGCAAGCTCGACCGGTACGCAGCCATGTCCGACGCCGGCGGCCTGGTGATGGGGTACTACGATGGCTCGTCTCTTCCGCTGTGGAATCTGGCTCGGCAATACACGCTGGCCGACAATTTTTTCATGGGCGCCTTCGGCGGCTCGTTTCTCAACCACTTCTGGCTCATCTGTGCGTGCACGCCTGTCTTTCCGAATGCGCCGGCCGCGCTCGTAGCGGCGCTCGATTCGAGCGGCAAGCTCGCGCTCAAGCCGACTTCACCACCTAGCGCGCTCGCCGGCCCGCCGGAATATGTCAACGACGGCGCGGTGACGCCAGACGGATTTGGCGTCAACACCCTGCAGCCTCCGTATCAGCCGAGCAATGCGCCGCCCGCCGCCGGGGGCGATACGCGCTTCGCCGACCCCGCCAGGAATCCGCTGCCGCCGCAGAAGCTCAAGACCATTGGCGACACGCTATCGGACAAAGGGGTCGACTGGGCCTGGTACGCCGAAGCGTGGAACCTCGCGCTCGCCGATGGAGCGCAGCCCGCGGGCACCACGCGCAAGGTGATCTACAACGCCTCAGCCGGAGCGCCGAACTTTCAGCCGCATCACCAGCCGTTCAACTACCTCGCCAAGTATGCGCCGGGCACCGCCGAGCGCGCGAAGCACCTGAAGGACTACGACGAACTGCGGGCGCAGATCGGCAGCAATACGTTACCCGCGGTCGTCTTCTACAAGCCGCAAGGCAGCCACAACGAGCACCCCGGTTATACGGACGTTATCAGCGGCGACATGCACATCGCCGAGGTGATCGGAAAGATCCAGGCGAGCCCCGTGTGGCCGTCAACCTTGATCATCGTGACCTACGACGAGAACGGCGGCTTCTGGGATCACGTACCTCCGCCGGTTGCAGACCGCTGGGGTCCGGGTACGCGCATTCCGACCATCATCGTCGGCCCGATGGTGAAGAAGGGCTTCGTCGACCACACGGTTTACGACACGACGTCGATCCTCAAGCTCATCACTCGTCGCTTCGGGCTCGAGCCGCTGCCCGGCGTGCGGGCCAACGTAGGCGATCTCAGCAACGCCATCGAGGCTGGCAACTAACGTCCCGCGCGATGGCCGGCCATCGAGGTCAATGCGGCATGGTTCGCCCGCAACCATTGGCGATCCATTCGTCGACCAGCTTTTCGAGGACCGCAAGCGGCATCGAGCCGTTGTCGATGACAACCGCATGGAAGTCCTTGACGTTGAAGCGCGCACCGAGTGCCGTTTCGGCGCGTGCGCGCAGCTCGCGCATCTTGTGATAACCCAGCAGGTAGCCGAGCGCTTGCGCAGGGGTCGAGAAATACCGGTCCACCTCGCTCTCGGCGAATGCCTGGTCGACGCCGCCCTGGTGGCTCATGAAGGCGATGGCCTTGTCGCGCGGCCAGTTGTAGCCGTGAATCCCGGTATCCACGACAAGGCGCGCGGCGCGGAACAGGCGCGCCTGCAGGTTGCCGAAGTGCTGGTACGGATCCTTGTAGAAGCCCATGTCGTAGCCGAGCGACTCGGCATACAGGGCCCAGCCTTCGGCGTATGCAATATTGAAGCTCGCCTGCGAACGCCAGGGGTGCAGGCCGTCGATCTCGGCTGCGCGTGCGAGCTGCATGTGGTGCCCCGGCACGGCCTCGTGCAGGAAGAGCGTCTCCATCCGCCATTTAGGCTCGCTCGCGTAGCCGAGCGCGTTGATCGTGAAGTACGCGCTCGTGCCGAGTGCGAGCGAGCCGACCTGGTAGTTCGCTGCAGCGCTGCTCGCGGACTCCGCCGGCGTCATGCTTCGCACCGCATACGGCATCCGCGCAACGTTGTGAAAGAGCTTCGGTAGCTGCGGGTCGACGTGCGGCGCCATCGCCCGGTACGCGCTGAGCACTGCCTCGGGAGACTCGAAGAAGAATTTCCTGTCGGTGCGCAAGTACTCGATGAAATCGTCGGTCGTTCCAGTGAATCCGGCCTCCTTCGCGATTGCACCGATCTCCTTGCGCAAGCCCTGGACCTCGGCCAGTCCCAGCTCGTGTATCTGCTTCGCGGAGCGGTCACGAACGATGCGCGAGCGGATCAGGAACTCGTAGTAACGCGCGCCGCCTTCAAACGAGGCGAGCCCCGCGATGTCCGGCGCCTTCGGGCGGTAGTCGGTCTGGACGAAAGTCTTGAAGCGGCGCAGGGCCGGCTGATAATCGTCGGCGATTGCACGGCGCGCATCCGCCGCGAGCGTCTCGCGCTCCGCTTCGGGAATGCCTTCGGCCATGCGCGCGAAGGGCGACATCAGCGCGCTCTGCTTGACATTCTGGACGAGGTGAGCGTCGATCGCCGCGACGATCCGGTCCAGCACCGGCTTGGTGCTCATCCATCCGCTGCCCATGCCCCGCTTCAACCTGGCGATCGTGTCTTCGGCAAGCTTGGGCGCCGCGCGGATTCGCTTGATGTAGTCGCGATAATCCTCGGACTTGCGGAACGGCGTCACTTCCGCGGCGCGCGGCAGGACGTTGTGCAGGCCACCCAGCGTCGTGAGCACCAGCGCATCGGCGTCCGGAAACTGCTGTGCCTCGACGGCGAGCTCCATCTTGTCGAGTAGCAGGTCGTACGAAATCCGGTCCTGGCCGCGCAGGGCATTGGCGTCCAATGCTCTCAAGCGCTCCAGGGCGCGGCGCTCGCGCGCGTGTTCGCGCTCCAGCGAGGCGAGCGACAAGTCCGGTAGAAGATGGTTGTAGCCTGGAACGCCGCGAACGGTCGCCTGGATAGGATTGCGCCGGAAAGTCGCGTCGAGGTCTTCGTCGAGGAGGGCTTTGAGCTGTGCCTCTACCGCGGGAGCGGGGTCTTCCGTCTGGGCGTGCACGCTGGTCGCTCCGAGAGTGATTAGAAGCGCAAGGACGCCTATACCCGCACCTTGGGGCATGCAAGGCGGCCGTAGCGAGACTTACTTCGGCGCCATCCGGATCGCTCCGTCGAGCCGGATCACCTCGCCGTTGAGCATCACGTTCTCGACGATGGCGCGGACGAGCGCGGCGAACTCGGACGGGCGCCCGAGGCGCGGGGGAAACGGCACCGACTTCGCCAGCGCCTCCGCGATGTCGGGCGGAATCTGCTCCGCCATCGGCGTCTCGAAGATGCCTGGCGCGATCGTCATCACGCGGATGCCGCTGCGCGAGAGATCGCGGGCGACGGGCAGCGTCATGCCGGCCACCGCCGCTTTCGACGCGGCGTAAGCGGCCTGCCCCATCTGTCCATCGAAAGCGGCCACCGATGCGGTATTGACGATGACGCCCCGCTCGCCCTCTGCGTTCGGCGTGTTCTTCGCCATGGCGGCCGCCGCGAGCCGGAGCACGTTGAACGTGCCGACCAGATTGATGTTGACGACCCGGGCGAAGCTCGCGAGCGCGTGCGGGCCCTCCTTGCCGAGGGTCTTCTCGCCGTAGACCACGCCGGCGCAATTCACGAGAACGTGCACCCCTCCGAAGCTGTCCAGCGCGGCTGCGACGGCGGCCTTCGCGCTCGCCTCGTCGGTGACGTCGGTGGGGACGAACTTTGCCGCCGGGCCCAGCTCCGCGGCAAGCGCCTTGCCCTCCTTTTCCTTGAGATCCGCGATGACCACCTTGCCGCCGGCGGCGGCCATCATCCGCGCCGTCGCGCCGCCGAGGCCCGATGCCCCTCCGGTCACCAGGATTACGCTGCCGCCGATCTGCATCGCTCGTGCTCCCTTAATCTTTTTCGGGCATGGCCGACGAGTGATGGCTGGTGATCAGCCAGTGCTTGCCGTCCCACTTGTAGGTGAACGTGTAGCGCGCTTTCGTCTTGCTGCCGTCGCCGTAAGTGAAAGTGTAGAGCCCGCTGTCGATCGCGACGTTGCAGTCGAGCTCGATCGAGCGGAAGTCGATCTGTCCGACCGGCTTCTTCTCGAGGAAATGCTCGAAGTAATCCTCCTTCTCCGCGGCGGTCAGCCGCGGCTTGTTCGACACCGTCGGCAGCAGGATCGACTTCGCCGCGTAGTTGGCGACGACTTTCTTCGGCTCGCCCGTCTTGAGCGACGCGTTCCAGCGGTCGAAGAGCGCCGCCACTTCCTTGTCATTCGTACCGTGACACACTTCCGATTTGGCGAGCGCGCATGGTGCAAACGCGACTCCGCAAGCAACTGTGATCAGCGACGGCATGAAGCGCTTCATGTTTCCTCCTTCACTTCGTTTACAGGATGCGGTTGAACCATAGGACCGACAGGAAACCGGCGGCGAGCGCCAGGAGCGCAGCGGCGGCGGTCACGAATGCAGTGATCTCGGTCTCCTTCTTTTCCAGCGCGACGCGCGTGTTGAGCACTTCGTAAACCTTCTTGAGGTCCGCCGCCGTGCCGGCGTAGAAATACTCGCCGCGCGTGAGGTTGGCGATCGTCTTCAGCGATTCCTCGTCGAGGCGCACGCGCATCGACCAGCCCTCGGCGCCGATGATCTCGCCGGCTTGCGTGCCGATGCCGACCGTGTAGACGCGGATGCCGCGATCGGCCGCCATGCGCGCCGCCTCGATCGGATCGGGACCGGTCGTCGTCTGGCCGTCGGTGAGCAGGATGATCGCTGCCGAAGTGAACGATCCCGGCGGCACCGGCTTCGGTGGATCCTTGTCCTTCTTCGAATCACGTGCCGAGTCGAGCGGAGCACCGCGCCGCGAGTCGCGCGCCGAGTCGCCGCGCGGATTCCATGAGCGCAGGTCGAACTCGACGTCAGGAAAGATCAGCTTCAGCGCGACGAGGAGTCCGCTGCCGACGGCGGTACCGCGCTGGAGCTGGAGACGGTCGATCGCGGCGATGATCTCCTCGCGATTCTGGCTTGGCGGCTGCACCACCGAGGCGGTGGCCGCGAAGGACACGATCCCGACCCGCGCGCTCGACGGCTGATCCCCGACAAAAGCGCGCGCGGCTGCCTGCGCCGCAACGAGGCGGTTCGGCTGCACGTCGGTCGCGCGCATGCTGCCCGAGACGTCGAGTGCCAGCACGATCGTCTCGCGCTGCGAGGGCAGCGTGACGATCGCCGCCGGCCGCGCGACGGCAACGATCATCGCGATCAACGCAAGCAGGAAGAGAACCGGTGGAATGTGGCGCCGGAAGCGTTGCCGTGCGCCCATCGCCTCCTTTACCATCGAGAGGCTCGCGTAGGCAAGCGCCGCCTTTCTTTTGCGGCGCAGGAGCGCGACGTACGCCGCGACCAAGAGCGGCACCGCGGCGAGAAGCCACAGCAGCTCGGGCCACTGAAACGTCACAGGTTCATTGCCTCCAGGTGCTGCGGCAGCGCGCCGCCCCCGGCGAGCTGGCTACGGCGCTTGCGCAAGTCGGCAAAGCGCAGGATCGCATCGACGAGATCGTCGTCGGTCGACAATTCGAGCGCGTCCACCCCGGCGCGCCGGAACGCGGTACGCAGCTCCTTCTCGCGCCGCTCCGCCGCAGACGCGAAGCGCCTGCGAAAGGCGCGATCGTGCGTGTCGACGAAAATCTGCTCGCCGGTCTCCGAATCCTGCATCACGAGCAGCCCAAGGTCGGGAAGCTGCATCTCTAGGGGATCGTAGAGGCGGACCGCGACGATCTCGTGGCGCAGCCCGAGTCGGGCGAGCGCCTCCGGCCAGCCCGGCGCGCTGATGAAATCCGACACGACGAACACGATTGAGCGCCGCGGCATCGCGGGGAACGCCGTGTCGAGGAGATCCTTCAGCCTGGTCGCGGTGCCGCCGTTGCGCACCGGGCGCTCGATCATGTGGTGAAGGAGTTGCAGCACGTGGCGCCGTCCGCCCCGCGCGGGCAGCATGCGATCCACGCGATCGCCGTAGAAGAGCGCGCCGACCCGGTTGCCGTGGCGCGTCAGGAGCCGCGCCAGCACGGTGACGAACTCGATCGACACCGAGCGCTTCTGCACCTCCCGCGAGCCGAATTCGGTCGAAGGAGAAAGGTCGAGCAGGAACCAGGCGGTGACGTCGCGATCCTCGTTGTACTCGCGCACGTACGGCGTATCGAGGCGCGCGGTGACGTTCCAGTCGATGTAGCGCACGTCGTCGTGATACTGATACTCGCGAAGATCGGCGAGATCGAGCCCGAAGCCTCGGAACAATGTCCGGTAGTCGCCGTGCAGCAACCCGTCGAGACGGCGGATCACCGTCCACTCGAGCCGCCGCAGGATGTACTCAGGATTGCGCGGCGACTCTGACATGCGCTTCGAGCGGCTTGTCCGGTGCGCGCACGTGCGCCATGACGCTTTCGATCAGCGTGTCCGGCGTCTGACCCTCGGCGAGCGCTTCGTAGGTCAGCACCAGCCGATGCCGCAGCACGTCGGGAGCGAGGTCGGTGACGTCCTCGGGCAGGAGGTAGTCGCGCCCGCGCAGATAGGCAAGCGCGCGCGCCGCCTCGATCAGGTGGATCGACGCGCGCGGACTCGCTCCGAAGGCGATGAAGCTCGCCAGATCGCGCATGCCATAGCGCTCGGGATTGCGCGTGGCGGACGCGAGCCGCACGGCGTACTGGATCAGTGCCGGGTCGATGTAGCCGGTGCGGCACTCCTGCTGCAGGGCAGAGAGCTGATCGGTGGTGGCCACGGCGACCACGTCCTGCGCCACGCCGGTGACGCGCTCGACAATCACGAATTCCTCTTCTTCCTTCGGGTAGCCGACCAGCACCTTCATCATGAAGCGGTCGACCTGCGCTTCGGGCAGCGGATAGGTGCCCTCCGTCTCGATCGGATTCTGCGTGGCCATGACGAGGAAAGGCTCCGGCACGCGATGCGTCTCGCCTGCGATCGTGACCTGGTATTCCTGCATCACTTCGAGCAGCGCGCTCTGCACCTTCGCCGGAGCGCGGTTGATCTCGTCGGCGAGCAGGAGATTGGTGAACACGGGCCCGAGCGAGGTCGCGAACTCGCCCGTCTTCTGGTTGTAGATGCGCGTGCCGACGAGATCGGCCGGTACGAGATCGGGCGTGAACTGGATGCGCCGGAAGCTGCCGCGAATCGTCTTCGCGAGCGTCTTCACCGTGAGCGTCTTGGCCAGTCCCGGCACGCCTTCCACCAGCAGGTGGCCCTGCGCGAGGATCGCGACCAGCACGCGCTCGAGAAAATGATCCTGCCCCACGACCACTTTCTTCACCTCGTAGAGGATGCGCTCCATCAGGAAGGAATGTTTGGCGTGCCCGCTTTCCGTGTCGTTCATGGTTTTCACAAGGTGGCTCAAATCAAAACGGCGACATGCCGATCGCGGCGGCTGCATTCTCGATGGGAACGGCGAAGCCGATGCCTACGAACACGCGCTGCTCGGTCGGGTTCATGATTCCGGTGACGATGCCGACGACTTCGCCGTCCGCGGTCACCAGCGGCCCGCCCGAGCTTCCCGGATTCACGGCCGCGTCGAACTGGATCAGATTGGCGAGTGAGCGCCGGCCGTCGGGCGAAACGTAGTTGCGCCCGAGCCCGGAGACGACGCCGGCCGTCGCCGACGGACCGATGCCGAACGGGAACCCGACCGCGACCACCTCGTCGCCGGGCGCGAGATCGCGCGTCGAGCGCAGCGTGGCGGGAACGAGATCGTCGGGAAGCGTCTTCGCCTGGATCACGGCGAGGTCGTTCTCCGCCTGCACGCCGATCACGTCGGCTTCGGTTTCCGTTCCGTCCTCGAACACCACGCCCACGCGATCGGCCCCGGCAACGACGTGCAGGTTGGTGAGGATGATGCCCTTGTCGACGATCACCACGCCGCTGCCCACGCTCTTCTCGATGTCCTTGTCACCGTCGGGATTCTCCTTCAACTGGCGCACCCGCACGACCGAAGGACGGATGATCTGGTAAGCGCGGGCCGCGGTGGAAGGAAGCGTCTTCGTCTCCAGCGTGTGCAGCACGGCGGCGTCGATGTCGTCCTGCGTCAGCGCGCGCGGTTGCGCGGTGTATCGTGCGTGCACGAGCACCAGCGCCAGCGCGAGAGCGGCGCCCGCGGTGAGCCAGAGAGGACGGTCGAAGCGCTTGATGGCTGCGCGCCATCGTTTCACCCTGCCCGGAGGCGCCGGGGGAGCCGCCGCAGAAGGCCTTGGTTCCGCGTCCGAGCCGCGCGCGGTCGGAGGCGGCGGCTGCCGCGACCGGTTCGAACTGCTGTAGAGCGTCACTCGTCCCATGCGTCACTCGTCATACGTCGACGTCGTGACGCCGGCGCTGCGCAGGGCCGGAGGATCGATCCGGCCGCGAAGGCTCAGAGTATGAACCAGTCCGGGAAATTTCGCATCGGCAACTCAATGCGGCCACAGCCAGCCGAATGCGCCCCCGGTCAGGAGCCCGTAGATCAAGCCGTCGATCGTCGACTTCAGGGTCGTGACCCAGGACCGACGATACCAGATCGACATCGGCCACAGTGCGAACGAATAGCCGATGAATGCGATCACGCCGGCCATTCGAAACACCTGCAGATAGGGCGCCCCGGCGGATAGCGCGTGCGATGTCACATAAGCCGCGAAAAAGCCCACCACAAGCGAGAACACGAACCACTGCACGAGGTTCTTGCCCATCGAAAACGTCCCGCCCGGCATCACGGTGAACATCATCATCGGACCCTTCTCCATCTTGTCGCAGAACTCCTTCGATTTCATGTCTTTCATGTCGGCCGGCTTCGGCATCATGTAGTCGCCCGGCGGGATCGCGAACGCGCGCAGCGCTTGCATCACCTTGTCTTCGTCCGGCGTTTGCAGGTAGTCGCCTCTATGCCATGGAGTTGCCATGTGAATGATCGAGCTCGCCACGAACACGAGCACTGCGGAGAGAAGAATCGGCAGCCAAAGCGACAAAAGCGCAACCATGCGACCTCCCGACTGAGATTATTGGTTACGACTCACGATACCACTGAAGAATGACAGCAAGGCAATCTCGGGGCGAGACCCACCTGGCGCTTCGGGACGCCAGGGCTGTTGTGGTGACCTGGTTGCGTCGCAAATGGCATGTTTTTTGCGGGCGCATCATCATATGCGACAGGGAGCCTCTCTTGCCTCTATGAGCCGTAACCGAGTCGACGCCGGAAGCCATCCGGCGACGGCTTTGCGTCGCTTCCTGACGGACAGCGTACGACGCCTGTTTTCACTGCCTGAGGATGCGAAGCAGGCGCTGCGCATGCGCCGCTACTTTGCGGCCGCCGGCACTTCGCTGCTGGCGCTCGGGGTGCTCTACGCGTGTCACCTTTACGGTGCGCTGCCGTGGGATGCCTTCGCGCAGATCGGAGTTTTCATCGCCGCGGCGATCGTCTCCTTCTTCGTCGTGTTCCGCACAGGGCTCAATCTCAAGTTCACCGACCCGAGCCTTACGCTGCCGCAGATGCTGATCGCAACCACGGTCATCCTCTACTCGATGTACCGGTCCGAGAGCGGGCGCGCCGTCTACGTGATCCTGCTCCTGATGTCGTATGTCTTCGGCGTGCTGCGCCTCAACACGAGAGCGCTGCTCGCCTACGCGGGATTCATCATCGCGGGTTACGGCGCCGTGATCGTCCTGCGCTGGCGCCTGCAGCCTGGCGGTCAGGACCTGAACCTCGAACTCCTGCAGTGGTTCGCGGTGGCGATCACGCTGCCGTGGTTCGCGCTCTTGCTCGGCTATGTCGGCAACCTCCGGGAGCGACTGCGAACGAGCAATGCCGAGCTGCAGACTGCGCTCGTGCTCGCCAAGGCCGGCGAAGCAAACCTGGCCGAAGCGCAGCGGTTGGCGCAGCTTGGGAGCTGGTCCTTCGATCCCGCGCACAAGGTCGCCAACTGGTCGCGCGAAACCTATCGCATCTTCGGCGTCGACCCTGCGCTGCCCGCGCTCGCGAACGAGGCGTTTCGGGAGCGCATCCATCCGGATGATCGCGCGCGCTATCTGGATCTCCTCGGCCCGGCGCTCGCCGAAGGACGGGGTTACGACATCGAATATCGGATCGTGCGGCCGGACGGCGAAGTGCGTTGGGTGCGCTCCGTGGCGGAACCGGTCATCGACGACGCCGGCCGGACCGTCCTGCTGCGCGGCACGGTAGCCGACGTCACCGAGCGGAAGTCCCAGGCCGAGGCGCTCACCGCTGCGCGCGATCAGGCCGCAGGCGCACAGGTCGCGCTGGTCGACGCCATCGAGAGCATGCCCGACGCGTTCGGGCTGTTCGACGCCGAGGATCGGCTGATCGTGTGCAATCGACGCTATGCGGAACTCTTCACCGATTTCGACAGCTTCGAAGCGATCGCGGGAACGCGCTTCGAGGATCTCGTGCGCTCATCGCTTGCCAAGGGCGAAGTCGTCGAGCCCCGGTTCCATGGAAACGTCGAAGGCTGGGTTGCCGAGCGCGTGCGCCGTCACCGCAACCCGAGCCCCGAAATGCCCGACTTGCAGCTTGCGGGAGGGCGCTGGTTCCAGGCCAGCGAGCGGCGAACGCAGGCCGGCGGTATCGTCGGCATTCGGCGGGAAGTCACGCAGCGCAAGCTCTTCGAGCAGCGGCAGGCGATGGAGCACGCGGTCACCCGGCTTCTTGCGGAAGGCGACTCCGTCGTCGACGCGATGCCGCGCATCATTCAGACGATCTGCGAGACGCTGGGCTGGGATTGCGGCGCGCGCTGGTGGTGGGACGAGGAGGCGCGCGTGCTGCGTTGCGCGGAGACCTGGAGCGTGGCGGCGAGCGAAGTTCGCGAGTTCGTCGCCTTCAGCGCGCGGCAGCGGTACGCGCCCGGGTCGAGCGGGTTGATCCGCCGCGTGTGGTCGAGCGGCGAGCCGCTCTGGATCGCCGACGTTTCGGAGGAACCCGGATTCCTGCGCGCGCCCAACGCGGCCAGGGCGGGGCTGCACGCCGCTTTCGCGTTTCCCATTCAGATCGGAACGCAGCCGCACGGGGTCATGGAATTTTTCCTCCGCGACGCGCGCGAGCCCGATCCGTCGCTCCTGCGCGTGACGCACTCGATCGGCATGCAGATCGGCCAGTTCATCGCCCGCAAGGCCGCGCAGGAGCAGCTTCGGCAGCTCGCGCACTTCGATTTTCTGAGCGGGTTACCCAACCGCACGCTGCTCAATCAGGTCCTCGAGCACGCGCTTAACAAGGCCGAGCGCCGGCGGGCGTCGCTCGCGCTGCTGTTCATCGATCTCGACGGTTTCAAGCACATCAACGACCAGTTCGGCCACGATGCAGGGGACCATCTGCTCGCCACCTTCGCGAAGCGCCTGCGAGAATCGCTGCGCAAGTCGGACCTGCCCGTGCGCCTCGCGAGCTCGGGAACGCCGGCGCGCCTGGGAGGAGACGAGTTCGTGGTGGTGATCGACGATTCTTCCGAGCCGTCGAATCTCGCCAAGGTAGCGCAGAAGATTCTGGCCGCCGCTCGCGACCCCATCGATCTCGCGGGATCGGAAGCCAGCGTCACGGCGAGCATCGGCATCGCGGTCTACCCGGCCGACGGCGCGAATCTCGACGAACTGATGAAGAGCGCAGACAGTGCGATGTATGCCGCCAAGCAGGCAGGCGGCAACGGCTACCGATTTTTCTCGGCTGCTTCGGGCTAGCGGTGCGGCCCTTCGCCGCCGTGGGGCTCGCCACGCTCGCCCCCGCGCCCCTGCCCTTCGTGCGGCTGTCCCTGCGGCCCGTGCGGCTCACCATCCTGCGCTGGCATGTGCGGCTGACCCTGCGGCTGCATGCGCGCCTCGCCTTGCGGGTGCATGTGCGCCTGCCCGTGGGGCGGCTGCCCTGAGCCCGGCACCACCTGTGCGCCCTGCGTCGCGCGGTTGTGCGTTCCGGCCCCGCTTTGCATCGCCTCGGCGCGGGCAAATGCGCTTGGGCGCGACGTGCTGGTGATCGACGGCCGTCCCTGATTGACGGACGCGAGCATCGCGCGATTCGCGCTGGCCGCTCGCTCATGCGAGAGCTGCGCCTGCGTCGGCCCGCGGTGCGCTCCCCTCGCGAAGGCTTCCTCCTGCGCAGTGGGCCGTGCCGCGATGCCGCCCGCGCCGCCGTTGTAGCTCACGCGAGTCACGTTGACGTTCTTGTTGACGACCGTCTCGTTGTACGTCGTGTTGATCCGCGTCACATTCACATTCGTTACCGCGCGGTTGTAGTAAAACGCGTTGCCGCGCCAGTAGCCGCCCTGATAGCCGACCCCGAAATAACCGAATCCGTAGTTGATGCCGCCGTAGAAACCCACCTGCGGCCCCCAATATCCGGCGTGCCACACGTACAAGCTGTTGGCCCAGCCCCAGTAGCCCGGCGTCCATAGCGCGCCGACGTAGGGCGCGAGGACCCAGGTGCCCGGCACCCAGTAGTAACCTTCGGGTCCGTAGCCCCAGTAGCCGGGGATCCAGATGTAGCTCGGACCGGGGCAGATCGGCTGCGCATAGGCCGGCAGCGCCGGCGGGGCGATCGCCACCGACACGAACACGGCCGCAGAAGATGCGGCCGATACGCTCAGCATCGCCAAGGCGAACAGCAGCCAACGGACACAGCGCAACGTCGATCCTGCGCGCGCGACGGTCATGATCACTTCTCCCTGCGAGATGGTTCGATAACGCCCGTTGGCAGTGGAAGGTTGACCGCCCTCAGGGCAGGCGCGTCAGCTGTCCGGTCAGCGGCGCGCCGTTCGCCCAACGTCCGGCAATCTGCATGCGATTGTCGGAAACGGTCCCTACCATCGTCCCGCTTAGTGCCGATCCGTCCGCGAAGTTCCATCCATCGATGCTTACCTTGACGACGCCGTCCGGGCCGACGGTGATATGCGCATTCGCGAACTTGCCACGAACACGGCTCGGCCAGGTCACGGAACCGGCTCCGTTTTCAACCTCGAAACGGATCGGCCAGCACAACCTTCTTTCCGGATTGTTGGGGAAGTTGCACATCTGTCCGTCATAGCTGCCGTCGAACTTGCCATGGCTTGCGACCGGCTGCGGCGTTGCATTTCCGGATTTAGCGGGCGCGGCCGACGCCACGCTCGCTGCGGCGCGCTGCTTCCTTTCCGCTTCGGCACTGGCGTGTTTCTCGGCTTCGCCCTTGGCGTCGGCTGCGCGCTTCTCCGCCTCCGCGCGAGCCTCGGCGGCACGTCTTTCCGCGTCGGCGCGAGCGGCGCCTTCGGCACGTTGTCGTTCCTCGTCCACGCGCTTGCGCTCGGCTTCGGCGCGCCGGCGCGCTTCCTCCGCGCTTTGCAACTGCGCCTGCAACGCAGCTTCGCGCTTGGTCGCCTCGGCGATGAGTCGCTCGCGCTCCGCTTTGCTCTCGGCCTCCGCGGCGCGCCGGGTAAGCTCTCCGGCTTGCTGCCTCGCCTCATCGGCGGCTTTCTTCTGCGTCTCGAGTTGCGCGGCGAGCGTGCTCTGCTCGACGCGCCTCGCTTCGTTTTGGCGATACATCCAGTATCCGCCGCCGGCAAGCACGGCAGCGGCGATCACGACGCCCGCGAGCACGCCGGCCGTGCGCGCCGCGGGGCGCCGCAGCGCGGTCGGCAACGCGCCGGTCTCGTCATGCGTGATCGTGAAGGTGCGTATCGGCTGCCCGATGTTCTTGAAGCTCTGATCGCCCAGAGGCCTGAAGCGCAGCGACAGCTTGTTCTGAATCTGATCGTAGACGCTGCCCGAGATGCAGATGCCGCCGGGCTCGGCGATTTTCTGAATGCGCGCCGCCACGTTGACGCCGTCGCCCAGGAGATCGCCTTCCTGAACGACCACGTCGCCGAGATTGATGCCCATGCGAAAGAGCATCTTCTGCTCCGGCGGCAGGTGCTCGTTACGCGTCTGCAGCGCGGATTGGATCTCGGTCGCACAGCGCACCGCCTCCACCGCGCTTGGGAACTCAGCGAGAATCGCGTCGCCCGCGGTGTTGAACACGCGGCCGTGGTGCTGCTTGAGGAGCGCGTCGAACACCGCGCGATGGCCGCGCAGCGCCTGCACGGTCCCCTCTTCGTTCGCGCCCATGAGCCGGCTGTAGCCAGCGACGTCGGCGGAAAGAATCGTCGCGAGGCGGCGCTCGAGCGGCGATTCCGGGTCTTGCTGTTGCATCGTGTCGCTGCTCATGAGTCCGTTCGACCGATCGATCGTTGGCGAGCTTACGAGTCCTGCTTCTTGGCCCCGTCGCGCGTCGTGATGTCGCCCGCGACGGTGCTCGGATCCTCGTTGGCGCGCATCTCGGAACGCGGCGACGACTTTTCGGGCCGCCGGTGCACGGAGCGCTTGAGTTGCCGGCGCTGGCGATGGCGCCGCTCGCGCATCGTCCTCGCGGCACGGCGTGCGAGAAAGAATGCGACGACCAACCCGAGGACGACCGACAACCCGACGAGCGGCGTCATCGCTCGGGTGCGGGTCGATCGCGGGGCGCAAGCATGGGGCGCAAGTATAAGCCGCGATCGGGCTGGCCCGGCCGTCTTTTCCGACCGGCGGAGCTCAGGCGACTTGACGAAGGCTTACCGTCGTCTGAGCCGTCCGAGGAGCGCCCCGAGGCCCGAGCGCCGCTTGGGGACCCGGCCCGGCATCGGATCGAAGTAGCGACGGTGGATGTAGCACCATCCCCAGGTGTCGCCGGGCTCGAACGACGCGATCATCGGATGACCCGTCTGGTTGAAATGCTGCAGCGCATGAGCGTGCTCGGAGTCCTCGCAGCAGCCGACGTGGCCGCAGACGAGACAGATGCGCAACTCGTTCCACTTCGCGCCGATGGCAATGCAGTCCTCGCAGCCGTTGGCGCCGGGCGCCACCGCCTGGATGGCGCTGAAATGTTCGCAGGGCTCGGTCATGTCGGACTATGCGTTTGCGATGTTGATGACGTGAGCCTGGATTTTACCGTCGACGGCACCGGCGCCGAACCGTCGCGCGATCGCTTGCGCTGAAACGTCCGTCGCTTCGGCAAGCTTCGAAGCGTCTCGCGATTCGATCTCGTTGCGCAGCGGCGTCCCCTGGCAGTAGGCGATGGCGGGAATCCGCGGCGATTCGGCACGACTGCGCTCCGCGACCGTGACGATCTCGGGCGAGGCGCGGAACCCGCCCTGAGCCAGATCGTGCGCGATCACGCGCGTGTCGTAATGGCCGTGCGGCGTGCGCGCCAGGAATCGCGGCGGGTCGGCGGGAAACAGACTTGCCAGCGCGGAGGTAACCGTGTCGGCGAACTCGTTCTCCTCGATTCGATCCCAGACGTTGAAGACGAATGCGCCACCGCGGCGCAGCACGCGCCGCGCCTCGGCGAACGCCCTCGCCTTGTCGGGAAGGAACATCACGCCGAACTGGCAGACGATGGCATCGAACTCGGCGTCGGCGAAAGGGAGTTGCATGGCGTCGGCTTGCCGCCACACGACTGGCCGCGAGGTGCCGATCGCCTGTGCGTGGTCGATCATGGCCTGATTCAAGTCGGTCGCGACGATCGCCGCGCTCGCGGGCAGCGCGGAGGCAAGCGCGCGAGTCACCACTCCCGTGCCCGCCGCGATTTCGAGAACGCGGTCGAGACGTCGTCCGGCCATGCGCCGTGCGAGATCGTTGGCGTACGGCTGGAAGATCAGCGGCACGAGATAGGTGTCGTAGATCTTCGGAATCGAACCGGCGAAGAGCTTGTCGGTGGCGCTCGTCGTCATCGATGGAACCGTGTTGCCCTCGGGATCGAACGGACCCTCGGCCTCGCGCCCAGCGCGTCCTAGCGCTTGCGCTTCCTGGCCGGACGCTTCGCCTTTGCACGCTTCGTTGCAGGGCGGCGCTTCGCCGAGCGCTTCTTCGCGGGCTTGGGAGGCGCCAGCTTTACCACGGCCTGGCCCGAGACGGGATCGGTGACGCCGAGCCCGCCTCCGAGGTCCTCGAGCAGGTCGCGCATTCCGTCCAGCATGGCGATCATCTGCGGGCGCGCGGCCACGATGCTGTCGAAATTTCGCCATTCGCCGACGAAGCAGAAGGTCTGGTCGCCGGTCCTGATCAGGCTGGCGCCGAGAAAGCCTTTGAACCCGGGACGCGCCATGCGATGCCCCTCGATGAACTGCTGCTCGCTGCCGGGCTTTACCTTGAAGCGAACGACGTTGAATGCCGTCATGTCGACCCTCCGTTGATCATCCGATTCTTGCGAACCCGATGATACTACTGCGCTCCCATGATCGCCGCTCGCCGAATCCCCGTGACGTCGACAACGCGAACCTCGCCATGCTGCGGGGGGTGCTCCGCCGCATCCACGAGCGCGGCAACCATTTGCCGCAGCGTCACGAGCCCGAGCCGCCGCGCACCGTCGCGCCATGCGGGTTGCATCACCGGCGCCGGCTGCGCGACCGAGACGAAAACATCGCCGACGACGGCAGTCGCCCTGGCGACGACGCGGCCCGCCGACTCCGCACGTGTGAGCAAGCGAACGCGGTGTCCGCGCCTCACTAAAACGTCGACGAGACGGACGCCGATGTAGCCCGTGCCGCCCGTCACGAGCACGTCGAGCGTTGGGATGCTCCGCTCTTCAACCATGGACGAACGCGGCGAGCGTGGCGATCGCCGTCACGACAGTCCAGACATGAAACTAATAGCGATTCGCAGCGATCACGATCGCTGGACGAGCATGACGACGCCGACAACGATGAGGATCAGCGGCCACCATTGACGCAGGAGCGGCCCAAGCTGCGGAATGAGACCCAGATTCGACAACAGAAAGAGCGTGCCCACGATGATCAGGACAAGCGCGCCGGTGCGAGATCGGAATGCCATCGATCAGCTCTCCAGGTCTGAAGTCACGATTGCAGCGAGGACCTGACGTGCGGCCTTAAAGTCACGACTTCTTCGCCGGCGGCGCGTGCTCGGCGACACCATCGTCGGCGACGAAGCATACCTTGCCAATCCCCACAAAAGCCATCGCCGCATGGCGATACGCCCGGACCCGCGGGGTTGCGAAGCGGCGGAAAAGCCCCAATTTCCGTTATACTTCTCTATTTGCATCAGAGCTTTCCGGAGCAACACATGCCGATCTACGAGTACCGCTGCGGCGCCTGCGGGCATCAGCTCGAAGCGCTGCAGAAACTGAGAGATGCGCCACTGACCGACTGTCCGGCCTGCGGCAAGGCGCAT
Source organism: Casimicrobiaceae bacterium (assembly GCA_035501215.1). GTDB lineage: Bacteria > Pseudomonadota > Gammaproteobacteria > Burkholderiales > Casimicrobiaceae > PALSA-1003. The sequence goes on along the minus strand of DATJWL010000100.1, from coordinate 39,687 downwards.
TTGAGCAAGCTCGTCTCGGCGGCGGGCTTCCAGCTCAAGGGCAGCGGCTGGTATGCGACCGATTTCAAGAACTCGGGCGCCAAGACCGCCGCGAAGACGAACGCCGAAGGCGCGGCCAAGGCGGACGGTACCAAGTCCGAAGGTGCCAAGGCCGAAGCGAAGGCCGAATCGAAATCGGAACCGGCGTCGACCTCGTCCAGCGCCTCTTCTGGCGGCTGCGGCTCGAACTGCTCCTGCCACTGACGGCGCAGGGCCTTCCCCGGAACGCGCCATGAGGCGATACCTGATCGCCGGCCTGATCGTCTGGGTTCCCTTGGGCATCACGATCTGGGTGCTCGCGTTCCTGATCAATACGCTCGACCAGACGCTGCTGCTGCTGCCGGAGTCGGTGCGTCCCGACACGGTGCTCGGTTTCCACATCCCCGGACTCGGTGTCGTGCTGAGCGCGGCCATTCTTCTGCTGACCGGCGTCATCGCGGCGAACTTCGCCGGCGCGCGGCTGATTTCCCTGTGGGAAGCGCTCCTCCAGCGCATCCCGTTCGTGAAATCGATCTATACCGGCGTGAAGCAGGTAAGCGACACGCTGCTCTCCGATTCGAGTTACGCGTTCCGCAAGGCGCTGCTGGTCGAGTTTCCATATCCGGGAAGCTGGACCATCGCCTTTCTCACCGGCACGCCGGCCGCGACGGTGGCCGACATCCTCGAAGACGAGCACGTAAGCGTCTACGTTCCGACCACCCCCAATCCGACCTCGGGCTACTTCGTGATGCTTCCCCGATCACGCGTGCACGAGCTGGACATGACCGTCGACGAGGCGCTGAAGTACATCATCTCCATGGGCGTGGTGGCGCCGAAGCCGCACAGCCCGTCCGTGACGGACAAGCTCCCTGCGCGCGAGCCAGCCGCGGCCTCCGCGCTCGAACAGCGAAATTGATGCTCTTCATGCCAACCCCTCCCCCGCCGAGCGAGGGAGGGGTCATTCGATCGTGAAACGCACCGACTACTGCGGCCGCATCGACCGCCAACGACTGGGCCAGACGATAACCGTCTGCGGCTGGGTGCATCGGCGCCGCGACCATGGCGGCGTCATCTTCATCGACCTGCGCGATCGCGAGGGTCTGGTGCAGGTGGTCTGCGATCCCGATCGGGCGGAGACCTTCGTGAGCGCCGAGAAGCTGCGCCACGAATTCGTCATCGGCGTGACCGGCCTGGTGCGTCCGCGTCCCGAAGGAACGGTCAATCCCGACCTCCCGACCGGCGAGATCGAGATCCTCGCGCATGAGCTCACCATTCTCAATCCGTCGCTGCCTACGCCCTTCCAGCTCGACGACGAGAACCTGTCGGAGACGGTTCGCCTCGAGAACCGCGTGCTCGATCTGCGCCGCCCCGCGATGCAGAGAAATCTCATCCTGCGGCATCACGCGGCGATGTCGGCGCGGCGTTATCTCTACGGGCACGGCTTCATCGAGATCGAGACGCCGGTGCTTTACAAGTCCACACCCGAGGGCGCGCGCGAGTTCCTGGTGCCCTCGCGCATCATCCACGGCCAGTTCTACGCCCTGCCGCAGTCGCCGCAGCTCTTCAAGCAGATGCTGATGATTGCCGGCTTCGATCGGTACTACCAGATCGTCAAGTGCTTTCGCGACGAGGACCTGCGCGCGGACCGACAGCCGGAGTTCACGCAGATCGACATCGAGACCTCGTTCCTCGACGAGGCCGATATCCGCCCGCTGATGGAAGGGCTCGTGCACACGATGTTCAAGGACGTGCTCGGCGTCGAGCTGCCCGAGCCCTTCCCCATCATGACGCACGCGCAGGCGATGCGCGACTACGGCTCCGACAAGCCGGACCTGCGCGTGCCCTTGCAGCTCACCGAGCTGACCGAGCTGATGAAGGCGGTGGAATTCAAGGTGTTCCGCTCCGCCGCCGATTTGCCCGGCGGGCGCGTCGCGGCGCTGCGCGTGCCGGGCGGCGGAACGCTCACGCGCAAGGAAATCGACGACTACACGTCGTTCGCCACGATCTACGGCGCGAAGGGGCTCGCCTACATCAAGGTCAACGACGCGTCGAAGCCGAGCGAGGAAGGGCTCCAGTCGCCGATCGTGAAATTCCTCTCTGCCGACGTGCTGCGCGAGATCCTCGCGCGCAGCGGCGCGCAAACCGGCGATCTCATCTTTTTCTGCGCCGATCGCGCGAAGGTCGTCAACGACGCGCTGGGTTCACTGCGTGCGAAGATCGGACACGATCGCGGTTTTGCGGAGGAAGGCTGGCGTCCCTTGTGGGTGATCGACTTTCCTCTCTTCGAGTTCAACGACGAGACAAAGGGCTGGGGTGCTGCGCACCACCCCTTTACTGCGCCGAAGGACGGACACGAGCAGTACTTCGAGACCGACCCCGGCCGGGCGCTCGCCAAGGCCTACGACGTCGTGCTCAACGGTTGGGAGATCGGCGGCGGCTCGGTGCGCATCCATCGCCAGGACGTACAGGCCAAGGTGTTCCAGGCGCTGAAGATCTCGCCGGAGGATCAGCGCAGGAAGTTCGGCTTCCTGCTCGATGCGCTGGCGTACGGCGCGCCGCCGCACGGCGGCATCGCCTTCGGCTTCGATCGCATGACCGCGCTCATGGCCGGCGTCGAGCAGATACGCGACGTGATTGCGTTTCCGAAGACGCAGCGCGGACAGGACCTGCTCGTCGGCGCACCGGCGCCGGTCAGCGAGCAGCAGCTTCGCGACGTGCACATCCGCATACGGCAGTCGGACCAGGCGAAGCTCGGCTGATGCGCCCGATCCTCCTCGATCTCGACGACACGCTGATCGACGATCGCGCGGCCACGGCCTTGGCCTTCGCCGCGCTCGTCGAAGCGCATCACGCGTGGCTGGGGCATCGCGACGAGGTTGAGCTCCTTGCCGAATGGCGTGCGATGTCCGACCGGCATTGGTTTCGTTACGAACAGGGCGAGTTGTCATACCTCGAACAGCGGCGAGCTCGCGCCCGCGAGTTCCTCGGCCGCGACTTCACGGATGCCGAGGCCGACGAAGCTCTTCTGCCCTACGTGCTGGCCTACCAGGGTTCGTGGCGCCTTCTTCCAGGCGTCGTCGAGTTCTTCCAGCGCTCGGCGGCCATCCCCAAAGTAATCGTGACCAACGGGCCGCGCGAGCAACAGCTTCGGAAGCTCGCGGCCACCGAGCTGCTGCCGCATGTCGTCGCGGTCGTCACTCCGGAAGATTGCGGCTATTGGAAGCCGCGACCCGAGGTATTCCTGGCGGCCGTCAGTCGAATCGATGCGATGCCGGGCAGCTGCATCATGATCGGCGACGACCCCCTGCGCGACATTGCGCCGGCACGGGAGCTCGGCATGGCTTGCTTCCTCGTCGAACGCGGCCGATCGCACGAGGCGTTCGAAGGCGCTCTGAGCGTTACGTAGAGAGACCGGCGCCGACGAGCGCCGCGGCGCAGGGACGGCGTCAAGCATGACGCATGCCATTCCGCTTTGTTGCGGCTTAGAATGAGGAATGTCGAGGCGCCACCGGCCTGCGTTCGTTGTCGCCGCGCTGCTTGCGCTTGCCGTTCTCGCACTGGCGACGCAGGAAGCCGTTGCGCGTCAAGCCGCTCCGCTGGACATCGTTGCGGCAGCCGCTCTTCCGCCGGAAGCGCGCGCCACGCTCGAGCGCATCCACCGGGGTGGACCGCTTCCCTATTCGCGCGACGGCGTCGTGTTCGGGAATCGCGAACACATTCTTCCCGCACAGCCGCGCAGGTATTATCATGAGTACACGGTCCCCACGCCCGGCGTGCGGACCCGCGGCGCGCGGCGCATCGTTTGCGGCGGTGATGTCACCTCGGTCTCCGAGTGCTACTATTCCGACGACCACTACCAGACGTTCCGGAGGATCCGGCCATGAAGCTCCCCGATCTCAGCGTGGCGACCGAAGCGGGCCTTCACGAGTGGAGCGGAGCGCCTGAGCCGATCAAGGCGGCTGCCGCCGCGGCCAAGCTCAAGTTCGCCGCCGTCGATCTGCACGGCGTCGGCGGCAAGAGCGAATTGCTCTCGGCGCTGGGCAAGGGGTTGAAGCTGCCCGAGCACTTCGGCGACAACTGGGACGCGCTCGCGGACTGCCTCGAAGACGGCGACTGGCTCGGTGGACAGGGCATGGCGATCGTTCTGCGCCACGCCAATCAGTACGGCAAGTCGTATCGCACGGACTGGGAGACGCTGTCCGAGATTCTCGGCGAGGCCGCCGAGTACTGGCAGGAGCGGCACAAGCCGTTCTGGGTGTTCGTCGCGTGAGCTGTCCCGGTTCCGCCCCGGCGGCGCACACCAGGTTCCTATCCCCTGCGTGAGCGGGGGAGAAGTCAGGAGTGGGGGCATTCACTACAAGCTCCCCGTTTCCACGCTCGTTCTCGTGCACACTCCCGACTTGCGCGTACTGCTGCTCGAGCGCGCCGATTATCCAGGCTTCTGGCAATCGGTTACCGGCAGTCAGGAGGAAGGCGAGTCGCTCGCCGAGACGGCGGTGCGCGAGTTGCGCGAGGAGACCGGCATCGAGGCGAGCGCCTTCGGCGGTGTCGTCGACTGGCAGCATTCCAACGCTTATGAGATCTTTCCGCGCTGGCGCCACCGTTATCCGCCGGGCACGACGCACAACACCGAGCACTGGTTCTCGCTGCTGGTTCCGCATCCGGTGCCGGTGACGCTCGCGCCCGACGAGCATCTCTCGTATCTCTGGCTGCCTTGGCAGGAAGCCGCGCCGAAATGTTTTTCGTGGTCGAACAGGCAGGCGATCGAGGAGCTGCCGCGGCACATGACAGAAAGGATCACACGATGAATTGGATTCGCATCGCGATCGCCGCGTGCGCGGCGCTTGGCGCCTCGGTGGCGGGAGCACAGATGCCGATGCCGCCTGCGCCGCCGTCGGTGACGGTCACGGGCTCGGCAACCGCCAGCGTCGCCAACGATCGGATGCAGGCGTCGTTGCGCGCCGAGGCCGACAATGCGAGCGCCGCCACCGCCGCGAATCAGGTCAATGCGACCATCGGCAGGGCGCTAGCGATGGCGAAGAGCGTTCCCGAGGTAAAAGTCACGACGACCGGCTACTCGACCTATCAAGTGGCCGACAAGCCCAACGCGCTGCGCTGGCGTGTCGTGCAGACGATTTCGCTCGAGTCGAGCGACTTCACCGCTGCGGCGACGCTGATCACGCGGCTTCAGGACGAAGGCGGCTTGCTCCTCTCGAACATGGGGTTCTCGCTCAGCGACAAGAAGCGGCACGAGACCGAGGACGACTTGACGCAGCAGGCTATCAAGGCTTGGCAGGACCGGGCGCAGCGCGCGGCGCAGAGCCTCGGCTTCGACGCGTGGCGCCCCGGTCACGTCAGCGTCCAGACCGAAGGCGGGCGCGTCTATCCGATGGCGCGCATGCAGGCGCTCGAGGCACGCGCCGCGGCTGCCCCCGTCGCCGTCGAAGCCGGGACAAGCGAGGTTACGGTGACGGTGAGTGGCGAAGCGTTGCTGGATTGGACGCGGGCGACGCGTTAGCTCCCCGGACCGATCATCTTCTCCGGACGCACCCAGGCATCGAAATCCGCCTCGGTCACATAGCCCAGCGCGAGCGCCGCGGCCTTGAGCGTGGTCCCCTCGCGATGCGCCTTCTTGGCAATCTCGGCGGCCTTGTCGTAACCGATGTGAGGGTTGAGCGCGGTCACCAGCATGAGCGAGCGCCCGACCAGCTCGGCGATGCGCTCGCGGTTGGGCTCGATCCCCCGCGCGCAATGCTCGTCGAAGCTCGCCATGCCGTCGGCGAGCATGCGCACGGTTTGCAGCACGTTGTGGATGATGAGCGGCCGGTACACGTTGAGCTCGAAGCTGCCTGAAGCGCCGCCGAAATTCACGGCGACATCGTTGCCGAACACCTGCGCCGAGAGCATGGCCAGCGCCTCGCACTGCGTCGGGTTCACCTTGCCGGGCATGATCGAGCTACCGGGCTCGTTCTCGGGGATCGTGATCTCGCCCAGGCCCGAGCGCGGACCGCTCGCGAGCCAGCGCACGTCGTTGGCGATCTTGGTCAGCGCGGCGGCGAGCGTCTTCAGAGCACCGTGCAAATTGACGAGCGCATCGGCTGCGGCCATGGCTTCGAACTTGTTCGGTGCCGAGACGAACGGAAGCCTCGTATAAGCCGCGATTTCCGCGGCCATCCGCGCGCCGAACTCCGAATGCGTGTTAAGACCGGTGCCGACTGCGGTGCCTCCCTGCGCCAGCTCGAAGACGTGCGGCAGCGCGGCGGCGATATGCGCGCGCGCGTGCGTGAGCTGCGCTGCGTAGCCGGAGAACTCCTGGCCGAGGGTGAGCGGTGTGGCGTCCTGCAGATGCGTGCGGCCGATCTTGACGATGTCGCGGAAGGCCGCCGCCTTGGCGGACAGCGTTGCGGCGAGCGCGTCGAGCGACGGGAGAAGATCTCGCGCCACGGTTTCCGCGGCCGAGATATTCATCGCGGTAGGAAAGACATCGTTCGACGATTGTCCGCGGTTGACGTCGTCGTTGGGGTGGACGAGCCGCTTTTCGCCGCGCGGCCCTCCCAGAATCTCGGAAGCCCGGTTGGCAAGCACCTCATTGACATTCATGTTGGTCTGGGTGCCGGAGCCTGTCTGCCAGACTGCAAGCGGGAACTCGCCGTCGTGCTTGCCCGCAAGCGCTTCGTCGGCTGCGGCGACGATCGCCTGCGCCTTCTTCGCGTCGAGCGTTCCGAGCGCCAGATTCACGCGCCCGGCGCTGCGCTTCACGATGAGCAGCGCTCGGATGAGCGCCGGCGGCATCTTCTCAGTCGAGATGCGGAAGTGGCCGAGTGAGCGCTGCGTCTGCGCTCCCCAGAGGCGGTCTCCAGGAACCTCGATCGGACCGAAGCTGTCGCGTTCGACGCGCGTTGACGTCGCGGTCATTGCAATGGGAAGAGTTTCGCGGCGCACCGCGCGAGCTGCTCAGCCTGCGCGTTTGATCGCCGGTGGCTCCCACCGGCGCTCGAGCAGTTCCGCCTTCGGCGAGTAGATGCGAAGGATGACGGTGAAGTTGTCCTTCGGCGCCGGCAGCCAGTTCGATTCCTTGTCCCTGCCCGGGCTGTCGTGCTGGACGTAGATGTCGAGCGATCCGTCAGGATTGGGATGCGGCTTGTCGCGATCGCCGATCGAGTGACGCTCCAGCGGATTGGCAACCAGGAGCTGTTTGTCGTTGTACATCGTGAGCGACCAGAACGCTTCCGCGGGCGGTGACTTGCCCTTGTCGAAGTGCAGCACGTACTTGTTGGCGCCATTGAGCGGGTGGCCTCCGGAGTCGAGCCGCGTGCGCATGGCGATGGCGTCTTCGGGCGCATTGGCGCCGAGGTTCGTCGAGGCGATCACCGCGCGCAATCCGTAATTGGTTCCGTAGCGGCCGAGGTCCCAGTTCATGGTCCAGCCGTTGTGGATGTCGCCGGTGGTGCCGTTCCCCGCGGCAACGATCGCGTCGAGCCCTGATTTCGCGCCCTCCTGGACGGCCTTCGCCGCGGCGGGATCGAGCTTGCTCGTGTCGAACGGCTGCCCCGCGACGATGCCGAGCTTCTTCATCCGCTCGACCATTGCCGTGTCTTCCTTCGCCGGCGGGTTGCCCGGGAGCAGCATGGCCACCCGCGTGAAGAAGGCCTGCGCATCCATCTTCGCGACCTGCTCGCGTGGCGACGTCCTGATGTCGACATTCGCGGCCGGGGGAGCCGCCTCCGCCGGAGCCTTGGCGCCTTTGCGCGCGTGCGACAGCGGCGTCAGCTTGTACTGATCCTGGAGCTTCGCGACGGCGGCAACGTCTCCCCTGCCGTTGGTCTGCGTACTGCCGATGATCCACACGGTATCGGTCGGCGACCGGATCTCTTCGGCATTCTTCGGCAGCTCGCCCTTCCATTTCGGGCCGATGATGGCGAACTCTCTTTTCTCCGTTCCGATCGTACGTTTCCCCGGCGACTGGAACACGTTGCTCCACGCATCGTGCATCGCCATCAGGTAATAGCGCCCCTTGGTGTCCGGCACCGAGAGCATCACCGGACCGTTGGACAGATCGAGCCACGCCGTCGAATAGAGCATGTCCACGTTCGGGTCGGCAACGTCGGTGGAAGACGGATCGGGGAAGGCGCGCTTGTGCTGGAAGGTGTTGATGGGCGTCCTTGCGGTCGCCAAGTGCCGCGTGACGTCCATCAGCACGAGCGGATAAGCATAAACGTAGACTTCGCGCGCGAGCCGCTTCAGCTCGTCGTTCACGCCCGGAGCCGCCGGCGCCTCGACTTTCGGCGGCGGCGCGGGCGGAGGCGGCGGCTCGCTCTTGCCGCACGCGGCCGCGAGCAATCCGGCCGCGAGCGCGGCGAGGAAGGCGCGACGCTCGATGCCGGTCATCAACCTGCCGGCGTAGCAGGCGCTTCCGCCGGCGCGCTTGCCGCGGCTGCGGCTTTCTGCGCGTCCTCGGAGGCGGCCTTCATCGACAGGCGCACGCGCCCCTTCTCGTCGGCCTCGAGCACCTTCACGCGCACGACCTGCCCTTCCTTGACGTAGTCGGACACGTTATTGACGCGCTCCTTGGCGATCTGCGAGATGTGCAGCAAGCCGTCCCGGCCCGGAAGGATCTGCACAATGGCGCCGAAGTCGAGGAGCCGCAGCACGGTGCCTTCGTAGATCCGCCCCACTTCGACTTCCGCCGTGATGTCCTCGATGCGCTTGCGCGCTGCATTGCACGCGTCGGCGTTGACCGAGGCGATGGTGACCGTGCCGTCGTCCTGGATGTCGATCGTGGTTCCGGTCTCCTCGGTCAGCGCGCGGATCACCGCGCCACCCTTGCCGATCACGTCGCGGATCTTCTCCGGATTGATCTTGAAGCTCATCATCCGCGGCGCATGCGGCGAGATCTCGGTGCGCGGATGCGGCAGCGCTTCATGCATCAGACCGAGGATGTGCATCCGGCCCTCGCGTGCCTGCGAGAGCGCCACCGCCATGATCTCCTTGGTGATGCCCTGGATCTTGATGTCCATCTGCAAGGCGGTGACGCCGCGATCGGTGCCGGCGACCTTGAAGTCCATGTCGCCGAGGTGATCCTCGTCGCCGAGGATGTCGGTGAGCACCGCGAAGCGGTTGCCGTCCTTGATCAGTCCCATCGCGATGCCGGCGACGTGCGCCTTGGTGGGCACGCCCGCGTCCATGAGCGCAAGCGAGCCGCCGCAGACCGAAGCCATCGACGAGCTGCCGTTCGATTCGGTGATCTCCGAGACGACGCGCATCGAGTAGGCGAATTCCTCTGGCGAGGGGAGCATGTTCACCAGCGCGCGCTTGGTAAGCCGGCCGTGACCTACTTCGCGCCGCTTCGGGCTGCCGACGCGCCCGGTCTCGCCGGTGGCGTAGGGGGGCATGTTGTAGTGAAGCATGAAGCGCTCGCGGTATTCGCCCTGCAGCGCGTCGATGATCTGCTCGTCGCGTGCGGTGCCAAGCGTCGCCACGACCATCGCCTGCGTCTCGCCGCGGGTGAAGAGCGCTGATCCGTGCGTGCGCGGCAGCACGCCCGTGCGAATCGAGATCGGCCGAACGGTGCGCGTGTCGCGGCCGTCGATGCGCGGCTCGCCGGAAAGAATCTGGCTGCGCACGATCTTCGCTTCGAGCTCGAAGAGCAGGTTCCCGAGGTGGTTCCTCTGATCCGGCGTGGCATCGGCCGGCAGACACTCGGTCTCGACCTTGGCCGCGATCTCCTTCAAGCGCTGCTGGCGCGCCTGCTTCTGGCGCATCGCGTAGGCGGCGCGCAGGTCTGCTTCCGCGGCGGCCGCGACGCTCGCGATGAGCGCATCATCCTTCGGCGGCACCTGCCACTCCCAGAGCGGCTTGCCCGCCTCTTCCACGAGCTGATGGATGATCTCGATCACCGCTTGCTGCTGCTGGTGCCCGAAGACAACCGCGCCGAGCATGATTTCCTCGGGCAGCTCCTTCGCCTCCGACTCGACCATCAACACCGCCGCCTCGGTGCCTGCGACGACCAGATCGAGCTTGGAGGTCGCAAGCTCGGTCTTCGTGGGGTTGAGCACGTACTGGTCGTCGACGTAACCGACGCGCGCGCACCCGATTGGACCGTTGAAGGGGATGCCCGAGAGCGCGATCGCCGCCGAGGCCCCGATCATCGCCGGAACGTCCGGATCGATCTCGGGATCGACCGACATCACCGTAGCGATCACCTGCACTTCATTGTAGAAGCCGTCGGGAAAGAGCGGCCGTATCGGCCGGTCGATCAGGCGCGAGGTCAGCGTTTCCTTCTCGGAGGGCCGGCCTTCGCGCTTGAAAAAGCCGCCGGGGATGCGGCCAGCGGCGTAGGTCTTTTCCTGGTAGTCGACGGTGAGCGGGAAGAAGTCCTGTCCCGGCTTGGCCTGCTTGGCTGCGACGACGGTGACCAGCACCACGCTCTCGTCGAGGCTCGCCAGCACGGCACCCCCCGCCTGGCGGGCAATCTCGCCTGTTTGCAGCGTCAGCGTGTGTCGGCCGTAGGGAATCGATTTCTTGATCGCTGTTGGCACGTTTTGTCCTCAAGTCCTGAAGTGGCAATGGCCGCGCTTGCTTGGCAACTGAGCTGCCAACTGAGCGCGGCCATCGGCCGATTGTTCATGAAAGCTGCGGCAATGCCATCGGGAGGCTGGCAGTTCGCCGCGGCTCGCGGCGCGCTGCCGTTATTTACGCAACCCCAGCTTCTCGATCAGCTCGCGATAAGTGTCGACGTTCGATCCTTTGAGGTAATCGAGAAGCTTCCTGCGACGCGATACCATGCGCAGCAGACCGCGTCGCGAATGATGATCCTTGACGTTTACCTTGAAATGGTCGTTGAGACCGTTGATGCGCGCCGTCAGCAGCGCGATCTGCACCTCAGGGGAGCCGGTGTCGCTCCTGCCCCGCTGGTGCGTGGCGATGACCTTGGCCTTCTCTTGCACGGTAACTGCCATGCTCTGTTGCTCCGAAACTCGCGAAAAGAGTGAAATTTTAACCCGGAAAGTGCTTAGGATTCAACCGTCTCGACGGCTCGCAAGCGAGCGGTGCGCTCACCAGTCGCCGCGGCCTCAGAGAACCGTTCGCAACCGTGCCTAGACCGGCGAAGCGCCCATCTGCGTAGACGCGCATCAGTCCGTCCGTGACGCCCGGGCGGGCGAGCGACTGGCCCTGGACGAAGCGCACGGCTTCATCGCCCCCAAGATCGAGCCGGGGCAGCTCCGCGACGAGGCTGTCTGCGTGGCGCAGGGCTGCGTCCCGCTCGGCCTCGGACATCGCTTCGATCGCCTCGAGCGTGAGCGCATCGGCGAGCGCGAAGCCGCCGGTCTCCACCCGGCGCAACGCGCCGAGATGCGCTCCGCATTCGAGCGCGACGCCGAGGTCCTCGGCCAGCGCACGAATGTACGTGCCCTTGCTGCAGCGAACGAAAAGCTCGAGGTCTGGCGGGCGCCACGAGCGCAGCACCAGGTCGCGAATCTCGACCGTGCGCGGCGCGCGCGGGATCTCGATGCCGCGGCGCGCGTACTCGTAGTACTTGCGCCCTTCGTGCTTGAGCGCAGCGTGGCGCGGCGGCACCTGGGCGATGCGGCCGATGAAGTTCGGCAGGACTGCTTCGATGTCGCGCTGCTCGACGTCGACCGGGTGCGTTGCGAGCACCTCGCCGTCGGCGTCGCCGGTTGACGTCGTCGTGCCCAGCCGCAGCGTCGCGGCGTAGGCTTTGTCCGCGTCGAGCAGCGCTTGCGCGAACTTGGTCGCTTCGCCGAAGCAGACCGGCAGCAGTCCGCTCGCCAGCGGATCGAGCGTGCCCGTATGCCCCGCTTTTTCGGCGCGGTAGATACGCTTCGTGCGTTGCAGGGCCGCGTTGGACGAAAGGCCGAGCGGCTTGTCTAGAAGAAGAACACCGTCGACCCGCCGACGGATGCGGAGGTTTTGCGCCGCAGTCATCTCAGGACGAGTGCTTGCGGTCTTCGGCCAGAGCTTCGTCGATCAACTGCGAGAGCTTGATGCCCGACTCGATCGAATCGTCGTAGTAGAACCGAAGCTCGGGCACAGTGTAGAGCTTGAGCCGATGCGAGAGCTCGGTGCGCAGGTATCCGGCCGTGTGCTGCAAGGCTTTCACGACACCGGATGCCTGCTCGCTGCCGCCCAGGTGCGTGACGAAGATCTTGGCGTGTGAAAGGTCGGGCGCGACGTCGACCCCGGTGACGGTGACCATGCCGATGCGCGGATCCTTGACTTGCAGCCGCAGCAGCTCCGCCAGCTCGCGCTGAATCTGGTCGCCGACGCGCTGCGGGCGCGGGGAGTGTTTTTTCATGATCGGCTCCTCACAACGCCGCTCGCCGAGGCGGAAAGCGTCGCGAGCAGCCCCGGATTCAAGGCAGCGCGCGAGGACGGCGCGAGATAGTATAAGTCTAGTGCAGCGAGCGCCGGCCGAGCACGCAACGCCGAAGAAGGGGCGTGCGGCAGCTGGCCGCGCGGCGTCACAGAGTCCGCGAAACCTCGACTATCTCGTACACCTCGAGCTGATCGCCCTTCTCGATGTCATTGAAGCCCCGGATCGACAGCCCACACTCGAAGCCCGCCTTGACTTCGCGGACGTCGTCCTTGAAGCGCTTGAGCGAGTCCAGCTCGCCGTCATGGATGACGACGTTGTCGCGCAGCACGCGGATCTTGGAACCGCGCCGCACGAGCCCTTCGAGCACGTAGCAGCCGGCAACCGTCCCGACCTTGGAGATCTTGTAGACCTCGCGCACTTCGACCAGCCCGAGCTGCGTCTCCTTCTTCTCCGGCGCAAGCATGCCCGAGAGCGCGGCCTTCACCTCGTCGACCGCTTCGTAGATGATGTTGTAGTAGCGGATGTCCACGCCGGAGTGCTCGGCGAGCTTGCGCGCCGCGACGTCGGCCCGGGTGTTGAAACCGATGATGACCGCCTTCGAGGCGAGCGCGAGGTTGACGTCGGACTCGGTGATGCCGCCCACCGCGGCGTGCACGATGTTGACCTTGACCTCTCCGGTCGAGAGCCTCGTGAGCGCCGTGGACAGGGCCTCGTAGCTGCCCTGCACGTCGGCCTTGATGATGAGCGTCAGCGTCCTGACTTCGCTCTCGGCACCCTCGGCGAACATTCCCTCGAGCTTGGCCGCCTGCTGCTTGGCAAGCTTGACGTCGCGGAACTTGCCTTGACGGAACAAGGCGATCTCGCGCGCCTTGCGCTCGTCGCCAAGTACGATCACCTCCTCGCCGGCGAGCGGAACGTCGGACAGTCCCTGGATCTCGGCCGGAATCGCGGGGCCTGCGCCCTGCACGCTCTTGCCCGTCTCGTCGGTCATCGCGCGCACGCGGCCGAACACCGCCCCCGCGAGCACGACGTCGCCGCGCTTGAGCGTCCCGGACTGCACCAGCACCGTGGCGAGCGGGCCCTTGCCCTTGTCGAGCCGCGATTCGATCACGATGCCCTTCGCCAGCGCTTCCTTCGGCGCCTTCAGCTCAAGCACCTCGGCCCGCAGCAGAATCGCTTCGAGCAGGTTGTCGATGCCCTTGCCGGTCTTGGCCGAAACCTCGACGAACTGCGCTTCGCCGCCGTATTCCTCCGGCAGCACGCCCTCGGCCACCAACCCCTGCTTCACGCGCTCTGCGTTCGCTTCGGGCTTGTCGATCTTGTTGATCGCGACGACGATCGGCACGTTGCCGGCCTTCGCGTGCGCGATTGCTTCCTTGGTCTGCGGCATCACGCCGTCGTCGGCGGCCACTACCAGCACCACGATGTCGGTCACCTTGGCACCGCGCGCGCGCATCGCCGTGAACGCCTCGTGACCGGGTGTGTCGAGGAAGGTGATCACGCCTTTCGGGGTCTCGACGTGATAGGCGCCGATATGCTGCGTGATGCCGCCCGCCTCGCCGCTCGCCACGCGCGTGCGGCGGATGTAATCGAGAAGCGAAGTCTTGCCGTGGTCGACGTGACCCATGACGGTGACGACAGGAGGGCGCGGCAGCGCTTCGGCCGTGCTCGCCTGCGCGCTCTCGGCAAGGAGCGTGTCCGGATCGGTGAGCTTTGCCGCGATCGCCTGATGGCCCATCTCCTGGACCAGGATCATCGCGGTTTCCTGATCGAGCACCTGGTTGATCGTGACCATGGTGCCGAGCTTCATCGCCGCCTTGATGACTTCGGCGGCCTTCACCGACATTTTGTGTGCGAGATCCGCGACGGTGATCGTCTCCGGCACCGAAATTTCGCGAGTGATCGGCTCGGGCGCGGCCAGCGGCACGGCTTCGCCCTCTTCGCCCTCCTCGTGGCGATGCCGGCCCGTCTTCGGCTGCTTCCACGCAGTGGCCGTCGTCACGCCGCCGGTGACGTCGCCGCGAAGCTTCAGCGCGCGCCGGCGCGCGGCTTCTTCCTGGAACGCGGTCGCGGAAGGCTTGCGGCCGGACTTCTCCTTCTTCGCGCCTGGCTTGGCCGCGGGCTTGTGCAGCGTGCCCTCGGTCGTCTTCTTGGCCGCGGGCTTCGCCTCCGCTGCGGGCTGCGCGGCAGCCTCGGCCGCCTTTGCCGCAGCTTCGGCGGCTGCTTTCGCAGCGGCTTCCTCGGCTTCCTTCTCCTTCTTGGTCTTGCGCTTCTTCGCCTGCTCCTGCTTCTGCTGGATTTCTTCCTGCTGCTTGGCGATGAGCGCAGCGGCCTTGCGCGCTTCTTCCTCGCGCGCCGCGACTTCCGCTGCCGAAACGACGGGTTGGGCCGACGCGGTCTCCTCCGGTGCGGGCGCAGCTTCTGCGCCGTCGCGCTTGACGAAGATGCGCTTCTTGCGCACCTCGACCTGGATCGTCCGCGCGCGCCCGGTGCTGTCCGACGCCTTGATCTCGGAGGTCTGCTTGCGCGTGAGCGTGATCTTCTTCTTCTGCTCCAGCCCGCCGTGCGCTTTGCGCAGGTAGTCGAGAAGCCGCGTCTTGTCGGTCTCGGAGAGCTTGTCGCCCTCCTTCTTGCCGGCCACGCCCGCCTTGGCGAGCTGCTCGAGCAGCGCGCCCGAAGGCATCTTCAGCTCGGTCGCAAATTGTTCGATCGTCGTCTGGGCCATTTTTCGTTCCCTCCCCCGTTACTGCGCCTTCTCGGGCTGGGCGGTCTGCGCCTCCTCGCTCTCGAACCAGTGGGCGCGCGCCTTCATGATGAGATCCTGAGCCCGCTCGGCCGGAATGCCGGTCAGCTCGGTCAGCTCGTCGACGGCGAGATCCGCCAGCGCGTCGCGGCTGGTGACGCCCTTCTCGGCGAGCAGTCCCGCCGTCTCGCTGTCCATTCCCTCGAGATTGAGCAAATCCTCGGAGACGTTCTCGACCCCTTCCTCGCGCACGATCGCCTCGGTCAGCAGCGCGTTGCGCGCGCGGCTTCTCAGCTCATTCACCGTTTCCTCGTCGAAGCTCTCGATCTCGAGCATCTCGTTCAGCGGCACGTAGGCGATTTCCTCGAGCGTCGAGAAGCCTTCCTGGATGAGGATGTCGGCGACTTCCTGGTCGACGTCGAGCCGCTCCATGAAGAGCGCGCGGAGCTTTTCGCTCTCGGCCTGGTGCTTCTGCTGCGATTCCTCGACGCCCATCAGGTTGATTTCCCAGCCGGTCAGCTCGGATGCGAGCCGAACGTTCTGTCCGCTGCGGCCGATCGCCATGGCGAGATTCTCCTCGTCGACGACGACGTCCATCGCGTGCTTCTCCTCGTCGACGAGAATGCTGGAGATCTCGGCCGGAGAGAGCGCGTTCACCACGAACTTAGCCGGATCGTCGGAGTAGAGGACGATGTCCACGCGCTCGCCTGCGAGCTCGTTGGTCACCGCGGTCACGCGCGAGCCGCGCATGCCGATGCAGGTTCCTTGCGGATCGAGCCGCGGATCGTTCGACTTCACCGCGATCTTCGCCCGGATGCCGGGATCGCGCGCCGCGGCCCTGATCTCGATCAGCCCTTCCTCGATTTCCGGCACCTCCAGCTCGAAGAGCCGCACCAGCAGCTCCGGCACGATGCGCGACAGGATGAGCTGCGGCCCGCGCGCCTGCGTCTCGATCGACGTGACGTAGGCGCGCACGCGATCGCCCACGCGCAGGTTCTCCTTCGGAATGAGCTGGTCGCGCGGGAGCATGCCTTCGATCCGGCCCGACTCGACGATCACGTTGCCGCGCTCGATGCGCTTGACCGTACCGGTGAGCAGGTTGTCCTGCCGCTCGAGAAAGTCGTTCAGGATCTGCTCGCGCTCGGCGTCACGGATCTTCTGCAGGATCACCTGCTTCGCGGCCTGCGCCCCGATGCGCCCGAACTCCACCGGCTCGAGCGGCTCCTCAACCACGTCGCCGAGCTGCAGCGCGGGGTCGCGATCCGCGGCGTCGGTGATCGCGATCTGGTGCGCGGGCTCCTCGTGCTCCTCGTCGGGCACGACGGTCCAGCGCCGGAACGATTCGTAGTCGCCGGTCTCGCGGTCGATCGATACCCGGGCGTCGATGTTGTCGGCGTACTTCTTCTTGGTTGCCGAGGCGAGCGCGGCTTCGAGCGCCGAGAAGACGATATCCTTGGGCACGTTCTTCTCGCGCGCGAGTGCGTCGACGAGCAACAACAGTTCGCGGTTCATTTCGTGTTTCTCCATTCGATCCTCGGCACCAGGCGCGCCCTGTCGATGTTGGCGAGCGGAATCGCCTGCACGCCTTCGGCTGTCTCGAATTGCAGGACGCCGGCGTCCACGCCGAGCAGCACGCCTTTCAGACGGCGCGCGTTTCCGATCGGCTCGCGCAGCTTGAGTTGCGCTTGTTCGCCGCGGAAACGGACGTAATCCGCCTCCTTTTTAAGGCGGCGATCGAGCCCGGGCGACGAGACTTCCAACCGTTCGTAGGCTACGCCTTCCACGGCGAACAAGTGTGTGAGATGGTTGCTCACGCCCGCGCAATCCTCGACGTCGACACCACCGGGCTTGTCGATGAACACGCGCACGAGCCGGCCGCCGGGCGACGCTTCGCAGTCGACCAGCTCGTACCCCATCGGGGGCAATGTGCGTTCCAGCAATTCGCTCAGGTTCACAGGCACCACCAAAAAACCCCAAAGCCAAAAAAAAATGGGCTGTCGAGCCCATTTCTCTTACTTATTGGGCGGAAATTGTAGCACAAATCGGGGGCGGCTTGAAGGGGTTTCGCGGATGACCGTCGTGATCGCGGTGGATGACGTCCAGGAATCGATGAGGAAAGTGAAGACCGCTGGCGGCAAAGTCCTTGGCGAGCCCATGGAGATTCCCGACATCGGGCAATGCGTCTCACTCATCGATATCGAGGGCAATCGCGTGAGCGTGCTGCAGCCCGCGCCTCGCGATGGCCAGGCAAAAGGCGCGGCGCGTTAGCGGTTGGCGCGGCGCGATTCCGAGCGCGCTCCTCAAAACCCCACGTTGCTCCTGCCTTTGCAGGCGAGCATCTTGCGCGCCTCGTCTGGCGTGGCGATCTCCAGCGACAGCTCGTTCAGGATGGTGCGTATCTTGGCCACCTGTTCGGCGTTGCTCTTCGCGAGCTGGCCCTTCTTCAGATAGATGCTGTCCTCGATCCCGACGCGGCAATGCCCGCCCATGATCGCACCCATGGTGATCAATCCCATCTGATGGCGGCCGGCGCCGAGGATCGACCAGTGGAAGTCCTCGCCGAAGAGATGATCCGCGATGCGGCGCATATGCATCAGGTTTTCGGCCTCGGGCCCGATGCCGCCGAGGATACCGAAGATAGTCTGGATCAGCATCGGCGGCTTGACCAGGCCCCGGTCGACGAAATGCGCGAGGTTGTAGAGGTGGCCGACGTCGTAGCACTCGAACTCGAACTTCGTTCCGCACTCCTCACCGAGATGCTTCAGCGAAAACTCGATGTCCTTGTAGGTGTTGCGGAAGATGAAGTCGCGCGTGTTCTCGAGGTATTGCGGCTCCCAGTCGAATTTCCACTGTTTGTACTTCGGCACGAGGTGGAACAGCCCGAAGTTCATGGAGCCCATGTTGAGCGAGCACATCTCCGGCTTCGCCGCGAGCGGAGCTTCGAGCCGCTGCTGCACGGTCATGTTGTGGCCGCCGCCGGTCGTGATATTGATGATGGCGTCAGTCTCGGCTTTGATCACCGGCAGAAACTGCATGAAAACCTTCGGGTCGGGCGTCGGCCGGCCGTCCTTCGGGTCGCGGGCGTGCAGGTGAATGACGGCCGCGCCGGCCTTCCACGCACCGATCGCGCCTTCGGCGATCTCCGCCGGCGTAATCGGCAGGTAGGGCGTCATCGTCGGCGTGTGGATTGCGCCGGTGACTGCACAGGTGATGATGACTTTGTCGCGATGAGCCGTCATGATCGTCTCCGATATAAGTCAATTAGACGAGCGTTTCGACGTTGCCGCACACCGACAAGGCCTGTCCCGAGATGTTGCGTCCCGCGTCGGTGGCGAGAAAGAGCGCCATGTTGGCGATGTCCTGCGGGCTCACGGTCCGGCGGAGCGAAACCTTCGACACGAGCTGTTGCTTGTAGTCGTCGAAGCTCACGCCGAGCGCCTTCGCCTTGGCGGAGATGACGCGCTCGACGCGCTCGCCCTCGACGATGCCAGGCTGGATCGCGTTGACGCGTATGTTGGACGGACCAAGCTCTATCGCCAGGCTCTTGGTGAAGCCGACCACCGCCCACTTCGCCGCCGAGTAGGGCGTGCGCAGCGGATAGCCCAGTCGGCCGGCGACCGAAGAAAGATTGATGATGCTCCCGCCGCCTGCGGCCTTGAGGAGCGGGACCGCCTTGCGCGTGCAGTAGAACATTCCGTTCAAGTCGACGCCGATGGTGCGATCCCAATCGGCGATGGCGATGTCCTCGACCGGCGCGGTGGGGCCGGCGATGCCTGCGTTGTTGATGAGTACGTCGAGCCCGCCCAGGAAAGTCGTCGCCGAATCGAACAATCCGTCGACCTGGCGCGGGTCGGCGACATCGGCGATGCCCCTGCCGATCTCCGGCTGTGCCTTGCGGAAGGCCTCCAGCGACGTCTTGTCGATGTCGCAGACGAAGACCTTGGCACCCGCGCCGGAGAAGGTTTCCGCGAAAGCCTTGCCGATGCCGGCCGCCCCGGCGGTGATCAATACGCGCAATCCTCGAGCGTCGTGGTTCATCCTTATCCTCCTCGCAACAGATCGATCACTGGCGCGGTGTCGGGCCGCACGCCCCGCCACAGCAGGAACGACTCGGCCGCCTGCGCGACGAGCATGCCGAGGCCGTCGGTCACGCGCGCCGCGCCGTCCCGGAAAGCGTGCGCCTCGAAGCGCGCGTGGTGGGGGCCGTAAGTCATGTCGTAGGCGAGTGCACCGGGCGCGAAGATGCCCGGCGGCAGCGGAGGCAGCTCGCCGGCGAGTGCCGCCGAGGTCGCGTTGACGACGAGATCGAACTTTCTGCCCGAGAGCTCCGGGTAGCCGCCGCTCGTCACCGGGCCGAACCTCGAAAACTGGTACTCGAGCGCACGCGCCTTCTCGACGGTGCGGTTGGTGATCGCGATCGATGCCGGCCCCTGCCGGAGCACCGGCAGGATGACCCCGCGCGCGGCGCCGCCGGCACCCATGACCAGCACACGCTTGCCCTCGAGCGCGAAGTCGAGCCGTCCGGTCAGATCGGCGACCAATCCCGCGCCGTCGGTGTTGTCGCCGAGCGCGTTCGCACCGTCGAATTTCAGCGTGTTCACCGCCTGCGCCTGCACCGCGCGCTCGGTGCGCTGCGTCGCGAGCGCGAAGGCGTCGAGCTTGAACGGTACCGTGACGTTGAGGCCCTTGCCCCCGGCCGCGCGGAACGCTGCAACGGCGGTGACAAAGCCATCGCGCGGCGCAAGGATCGCCTCGTAGCGCAGGTCTTCGCCGGTTTGCCGCGCAAACTCCGCATGGATGCGCGGCGACTTGCTGTGCGCGATCGGGTTGCCGATCACGGCATAGAGGTCGGTCATCGTCCCAGGGATCAGTCGAGCTGCTGCAACAAGGTGCGCGTTTTCGCGAGCATGCGCCGGGCACGCTCGACAGCGGGCACCGTCTTCGCGAGCGTTTTCATCGGCACTTCGAGCGAGAGCGGAATGTCGCGCGGGAGCGCGCGCAGGATGCCGAGGAGGTCGAGCCCGCCGTCGCCCGGCATCAATCGCTCGGCGCGCGCCTGGAGAAGCAATGTCTCGAGATCGTGCGGCCGCTCGGCCGGCGCATCGCAGAGTTGCGCGTAGCGCAGGCGCGCGCGCGGAACGCTCGCGATCTCCCCGGGTCGGCTGCCGCCGCGGTCGAAATGGATCGGGTCGACGAGAATGCCGCCGTTCGGGCGCGCGGCTGCCGCGACGATGCGCGCAGCCTGCGCGAAGTTTTTCGCCTCGGTCCACGGCATCGCTTCCAGGTTGGCCGCTATGCCGAAACGCGCCGCGAGATTGCAGAATGCGCCGAAGCGCTCCGCGAGCTCACCCTCGTCGGGAATATGTCCCGCGACGAGCGCCTCGGTCGCGCCTAATGCCGCTCCGGTTTCGAGCGCGGGGATGAATTCGTCGAAATCCGTCTCCGGCTTCAGGCGGAAGATCTCGATGTCGAGCACGCGAATGCCGCTCTCGGCGACGCGGCGTGCGGTTTCGCGCCGCATCGGCGTGTCGCCAAAGATCGGATAGGCCGCTTCCTCCGGCGTGCCCGGTATGATGCGCAGGCCGATGGTGTCGTAACCCGCCTCCGCCGCGCAGGTGACCATGTCGGGCGGCGTTAGCTCGAGAATGGTCAGGGCAGCGAGCCCGATCGGTCGTGTCTTCGCGTCAGGCATCGAGGCGACTCAGCAGTTCGCGCGTGGCTTCCAGCGCGCGGCGGGCGCGCTCCACCGGGCCGACGGTCAGCGCGAGGCTGCGCTTCGGCGTTTCGAGACTGATCGGAATGTCGCGCGGCATGCGGCGCAGCAGCCCGAGGAGATCGAGTCCGCCTTCGCCGGGGAAGAGCCGCTCGGCCCGCGCTTGGTGGATCAGCCCGTCGGTATCCGCCGGACGCTCGGCCGGCGCATCGCAGAGCTGGACGTAGTGCAGCCATTCGGGCGGCACGGCCGCGAGATCGGCGAAGGTGGAGCGCGAGCGGTCGAAGTGCAGCGAGTCGACGAGGATGCCGACGTTCTTGCGGCCCGACGCGGCGACCAGCCGTGTCGCCTGCGCGAGCGTGCGCACGTCGGCCCACGGATAGAACTCGAGATTGCAGTTGAGCCCCATGCCCGCCGCATGATCGCACAACTCGCCGAAACGATGCACGAAGCGCGCCTCGTCGGAATCGTAGCCGGCGACCAGCAACTCCTTCGCGTCAAGAAGCGCCGCGGTTTCCATCAGCGGCAGAAAGTCGCCGGCGAGCGCGTCGGCATCGAGCCGGATGAACTCGACGTCGAGTACCTTCAAGCCCGTATCGGCCAGCCGCGCGATCAGCTCGCGGCGCATCATCGTGTCGCCGAGGATCTCGTAGCGCGGCTCGTGCGGAGTCACCGGCAGCAGGCGCAGGCTCACGTGGCTGTAGCCCGCCATCGCAGCGCAGGTCACCATCTCAGGCGGCGAGAGCTCGATCACGCTCAGCGCGGCAAGCGAGATCGGACGCATCGTCGAGCCTCAGTGCAGCCTGATCGCGTGTCCGCTCGCAGCGGACTCGCTCACGGCGAGCGTGGCGGCGAGCGTGCGTGTCGCATCGGCGCCGGTGATGCGCGGAGACTCCTCGCCGCGGATGACGCGCGCGAAATGGCGCAGCTGCCGCGTCAGCGGATCCTCGGTGGCTACTTCGATCTTTTCTTTTTCGAGCGGCGCGGTCCAGCTCTGCTCGCCGCGATAGCGCCACAACTCGAGCTTCGGCACGGTGAGCGAGCCCGCGGTCCCCGCGAAGAGATAGCAATTCTCGGGACGCTGCGGATAGAGCGGGCTTTCGCCGGTGGTGAGCTCCCAGCTCCAAGGCGCCGGAACCGCGTCGGAGAGCGTCACCGTTCCGAGCGCGCCGCCGGCGAAGCGCAGCGTGATGGCAGCCGTATCCTCGACCGGGAAGCCGCGAACGACGTTGGAGACCATCGCCTGGACGCTGGCGATCTCGCCGCACACGAAGCGCAGATCGTCGATGTCGTGGATGAGATTGATGAGGATCGGCCCGCCGCCCTGCTCGCGCCGCCAGGCAACCTTGAAGTAATCATCCGGCTTGCGAATCAGCCACAGCGCGGCGACCGCCGTGAGCTTCCCGATCGCGCCGCCCTGCACCAGCTCGCGCGCCTTGTCGAGCATCGGATTGTGGCGGCGGTGATGACCGACGAGCAGCGCGACGCCCGCGCGCTCCGCCGCCTCCGACAGCTCGCGCGCAGCCGCCACGGTATCGGCGAGCGGCTTCTCGACCAGCATGTGCACCTTCCGCTCGACACAGGCGAGTCCCATCGGCACGTGCAGCGCGTTGGGCGAGGCGATGATCGCGCCCTCGGGCTTCACCTCGTCGAGCATCGCCCGGTAGTCGGCGAAATGGCGGAATCCTTCGGCCTTCACGTGTTCCGCTGCCGCGGCCCCTGGATCGGCGATCGCCGCGATCTCGCACGACGGCTCGCGCTTGAGGTAGGCGATGTGGCGCTGGCCGAACGCGCCCGCGCCGATCACAGCGATCCGGACCTTGCTCATCCTCCGGCAACTTTCTTTTCCGGCACGTGGCCGCCGAGGAAAAGCCGGTTCAGATCGGGGTCGTCGAGAAGCGTCGCTGCCGGCCGGTCGAGCGCGAGCCGTCCCATCTCCAGCACCAGCGCGCGGTTGGAATACTTGAGCGCGGTGCGCACGTTCTGCTCGACCATCAGCACGGTGGTGCCGCCGTCGGCGAGCCCGCGCAGCAGCGTCATCACTTCCTGCACGAGCTTCGGCGACAATCCGATCGAAGGCTCGTCGATCAGGATCACGCGCGGGCGCAGGAGCAGCGCGCGCCCGATCTCGAGCTGCTTCTGCTCGCCGCCCGACATGGTGGAGGCTTGGTTGTCGATGCGCTCCCTGATGCGCGGAAAGCGCGCCAGCACCTCGTCGATACGGCCGCTCAATTCGCCGCGCGGCAGCGTGATGCCCCCGAGCTCGAGGTTGTGGCGCACCGAGAGCGACCCGAAGAGGTTGCGGCCCTGCGGAACGAACGCGATCCCTTCGG
Source organism: Casimicrobiaceae bacterium (assembly GCA_035501215.1). Lineage (GTDB taxonomy): Bacteria > Pseudomonadota > Gammaproteobacteria > Burkholderiales > Casimicrobiaceae > PALSA-1003. The sequence goes on along the minus strand of DATJWL010000100.1, from coordinate 16,543 downwards.
CCAGCAGGTCGCGCGGGCTCTTGCCGTTGATGCGCTTGCCCTCGAAGCGGATCTCGCCGGAGCGCGGCACGAGCATGCCGAACAGCGTCTTCAGCACGGTCGACTTGCCGGCCCCGTTTGGCCCGATCAGCAGGGTGATCTCGGCCTTGCGCGCGTCGAGCGTGGTCTCGTTGAGGATGGTGAGGCTCGGCGAATAGCCGGCGACGACTTTGTCGAATTCGATGATCTTCTCGCTCATCCAGCACTCCTGAGATTGTCGTCCCCGCGAATACGGGGACCCGGTGTCGTTCGTTCATCGCACGACGCTGGATTCCCGCTTGCGCGGGAATGACATCGGCTAGTTCCCCAAATAGGCCTCCAGAACCTGCCGGTTCGACTGCACTTCCTTCGGCGGCCCCTCGGCGAGCACTTTGCCTTCGACCATGCACACGACGTGCGGGCAGAGCTTCATGATGAAGTCCATGTTGTGCTCGATGACGACGAAGCTTCCGCCCTGCGTCTTGTTGAGCTCCACCAGCCGGTCGTGCAGCTCGTCGACGAGGCTCGGATTGACGCCGGCACACGGCTCGTCGAGCAGCACCAGCCGCGGCGCCGGCATGAACGCCATCGCGATGTCGATGAGCTTCTGCTGGCCGTAGGAGAGGCTGCCCGCGGGAAGATGGGCGACATGCTTCAGGCGGAACAGCTCGATCATCTCGTCGGCGTGGTGCCCCAGCCCGCAGTCGGGCTTCGCGAACATCCGCCCCGGCATCGTGCCCTTGAACTCCTGCGCCGCCGCGATCAGGTTGTCGCGCACCGAGAGCTTGACGAACACCTGCAGAGTCTGGAACGTGCGGCCGACGCCCCGGCGCGAAAGTTCCAGCGGCGACATGCCGGTAATGTCCTCGCCGCAGAACTCGACGCTGCCCGCCGTCGGCTTGATCTGCCCGAGGATGCTGTTGAAGAGCGTTGTCTTGCCGCTGCCGTTCGGACCGATGACGCCGACGATCTCGCCGGGACCGACCGAGAGGCTTACGCCGTCGACCGCCTTGATGGCACCGTAGTGCTTGCGGACTTCCTTCACCTCGAGGAAGCTCGGGCGCGTCGTCATTTGGCGCCCCCGCTCGTCTTGAAGCGGTCGGCGAGCGAGAGCAGTCCGCCCGGCAGGAACACCATCATCACGATGATCGCGAAGCCGAAGATGGCGAGATACCAGTTCTGCATGAAGCGCAGCAGCTCCGGTAGGAGGATCACGACGACCGTGCCCAGCACCGGGCCGAAGAAGCGACCCGAGCCGCCGACGATCACCGCGAGCAGCATCATCAGCGAGACGGACAGGTGGAATTGTCCGGGCTCGATGAAGTTGACGAGCGCCGCTAGGTAGACGCCGCCGATGCCGGCGCAGGCCGCGCCGATCGCGAAGGCGAGCAGCGTGTACGCCGTGATGTTCACACCCGTGCTCTCGGCGCGGATCGGGTTGTCGCGCAGCGCCGCGAACGCGCGTCCCCACGGCGAGCGCAGCAGCCACCACAGCGCGAGCGCGAGCAGGATCACCGAGGCGTAGCAGAAGTAGAAGAACGCCTTGTCGCCTTCGAGCGAGAACCCGAAGAACGAGGGACGCGGAATGTTCTGCACGCCGAAGGCGCCGCCGGTCAGTGCTTCCTCGTTGCGCATAACCAGGTACACGAGCACGTTGAAGCCGAGCGTCGTGAAGGCGAGGTAATGGTGCTGCACTCGCAACGCGGGGAAGCCGAGCGCCAGCCCGATCAAGAAGCAGGTGATGGCCGCGAGCGGAAGAACCGCCCAGAAAGAGATGCCCATCCTGGTCATCAGCACGCCCGCGATGTACGCGCCGATGCCCCAGAACGCCGCCTGGCCGATCGACATCTGCCCAGCGTAGCCGACGATGAGATTGAGGCCGAAGGTCGCCATCAGGTAGACGCAGCACAAGGTGAGGAGGTAAACGTCGCTGCGCTTGAGGAACGCCGCCAGCACCGCGATGGCGGCGAGCGCAGCCACGAGGGCGAAGGTCTTGGCTTTCATACCTTGCGCTCCTCGACCTTGCCCAGCAGCCCCTCGGGCCGGACGATGATGACGATGAGGAAGAGCAGCAGGGCAACGCCTTCCTTGTACGCCGGCGAGATGTAGGCGCCGGTGAGATTTTCGAGCACGCCGACGAGCACGCCGCCGAGCAGCGCGCCGCGGGTCTGGTTGAAGCCGCCGATGATTGCCGCGTAGAACGCCTTGAGCCCGATCGACTCGCCCATGTCGAACTTGGCGAGATAGGTCGGCGTCACCAGCAGCGCGGCGACGACAGCCAGCACGGCATTGATCAGGAAGGTGTAGAGCACCATGCGCTTGACGTTGATGCCCAGCACCCTCGCCGCGTCGGTGTTCTGCGCGACCGCCTGCATCGCTCGGCCGGTGACGGTGCGGTTGAGGAACATCTGCAGCCCGATGACGATCGCGCCGGCGATGACGAGCGTGCCGACGTCGGAGTAGGAAACCTTGAAGTCGCCGAGCGCGAGCAAGCCGTCGGGAAACGGATTCGGGAAAGGCAGCGCCTGCGCGGTCACTCCCGCCTTCACGAGCTGCTTGACCCCGATCGAGAGGCCCAGCGTGGCGATGACGAGCGGGATCACGCCGTGGCGGATCAGCGGGTCGACGATCGCGAGCTTGAAGGTGTAGCCCAGGAGCATCATCGCCACCACGCAGGCGAGCAGAAAGGCGAGCCACAGCGGCGTGCCCAGCGTAGTGATGAAGAAGAGCATCACGAAGGCGGGAATCATCACGAACTCGCCCTGCGCGAAGTTGATCGTGTTCGACGCCTGCCAGAGCAGCGTGAAGCCGAGCGCCGCGAGCGCGTAGATGGCGCCAGTCGCGGTTCCGGAGATGATGAGCTGCAGAAAATCGGCCATACCTTCCTCCGAGGATAGCTCGCGATGCGTCGTCCCCGCGAAAGCGGGGACCCGGTGCCGTCCGTCCGACGACGCTGGATTCCCGCCTACGCGGGAATGACGATCATTGTCACGGCTCGCAACAGTCCGAAGTCAATTACTGGATCGGATTCACCGGCGGCAGGGTCGCGGTCACGACCTGCTTGCCCTTCTCCACCTTGGTGAGGAAGCTCTCGCGGTCGAGGTCGCCGTTGTTGTCGAAGTGAACGTCGAGCAGCACCCCGGGCGTGTCCTTGACCTTGATGGTCGCCCCGTGCAGCGCCTTGGCGAATTCCTTGCCGTCGAACTTCTTGGTCCGCTCGGTGATCGCCTTGACGACGTACATGCCGCTGTAGCCCTTCATCCCGTTGTGGTCGCTCTTGTACTTGTATTCCTTCTGGAATTTCTCGTCGAAGCTCTTGATCTGCGGCTGCGGCGCGTCCACGGTGAGGCCAACATGCGCGATCGCTCCGTTGGCGGCGTCGCCCGCGAGCTCGATCACCTTCTGCCCGGTCAGCGTGGTTTCGCCGATGATCGGCTTATCGTAGCCTTGCTTCTTCAATTCCCGCAGCGCGCGCGCCGATTCTTCCTCGTTGGTGTACACGAAGAGCGCGTCGGCATTGGACTGCTTGGCCTTGAGCACCGGGCCCGAGAAGTCGACCTGGCCGGCGTCGGTCGAGATATCCGCGGCGATCTTGATGCCTTCCGCCTCCAGAGCCTTCGCCATCGCATCGCGACCGCCTTTGCCGAAATCGTTGTTCACCCACATCATCGAAACCGTCTTAGCTTTGACCGTGTCCTTGATGTAGCGCGCGAGCTTAGGCATCGCGGTCGATTGCGTGAACGAGGTGCGGAAGATGTACGCGTTGCCCTGCTGCGTGATGTTCGCTGCCTCGCCCCCGGTGAAGTTCGGAATCTCGGCACGCTTGGTCTCGATCATGCTGACGATGATCGAACCGGAGAACACCGGTCCCATCACGACATAAGCCCCCTCGTCGACCGCCTTCTGCGCCAGTGCCTTGGCGGTCTGCGGAGCGGTCTGCGTGTCCCACGATTGGTACTCGATCTTGCGCCCGAGGATGCCGCCCGCGGCGTTGATCTCCTTGACCGCGAGCTTCACCCCGTTGTCGAAGTTGGTGCCTGCGGTGGCGCCGGTGCCCGAAAGCTCCATCAGGCCGATGATCTTCACCGGTCCCTGCTGCGCGAGCACGGCCGACGAGGCTGCCAGCATGAGCGCGGCGAAAGTGTTGCGCAATGCATGGTTCATTTTTCCTCCGTTGTGTTGGACATCGAATGCGAATCCTTCAGTGCTTCGTGCCGCCGATCTGCGCGGCGAGCCAGGTCGCGGCCTTCCTGCCGCGCGCGGCGATGGCCGACGAGATCGCCGCCCGAGAGGACCATCGCGCCGAAGCCCGCGGCCTTCACCGCGCGCAGCTTTTCCTCGAGCGTCCCGGCGAGCGTGTTCGAGTTCATCGCGAAACGTTGCAGCTGGAGCATGGCCGTGGTCAGGTCAGCGCCGCCACGGCGCGCAGCTCGTCGGCGGTCACCTTGCCGAAGCCGAAGAAATCGAGATACAGCGGGATCTGCTCGAACAGCATCTCGGTGCCGGCTTGCGTCCTGCAGCCCCGCGCGCGCGCAAGGCGAAGGAGCGGCGTCACCTCCTGCTTCATCACCACTTCGCCGACGAAGGTGGTCGGCGCGAGCCGCGTCACGTCGAGCGGCAATGGGTCGGCGGGATTCATGCCGAGCGGCGTCGCGTTGACGACGAGATCGAAGCCGAGGGGATCGCTGGAGCCGGTCCTGACTTCGAGCGCCGGATAGTGCTGACGCAACCGTCCGGCGAGTCCGTCAGCGCTCGCTGCGTTGTTGTCGTAGAGAGCGATCGAGGCTATGCGCGCCGCGGCGAGCGCCGCAGCGATCGCCGAGCCGACGCCCCCTGTCCCTACGACGAGGCAGCGCGCGCCGGCGAGCGGGAAGCCGTTCCGCTCGAGTCCCCGCACGAAGCCGGCGCCGTCGAAGAGATCGCCGAGAAGCGTTCCATCAGGACGGCGCAGCACCGCGTTGCACGACTGCGCGATCTTGACCGCAGTGCTTGCTTCGTCGAGCAGACCGACGGTGGTCACCTTGTGCGGCATGGTGATCAACGCACCGCGGATGTTGGTGAAGCGGAATACCGCCTTGAGCACGTCCGGGTAATCGGCTGCGCGAACGCCCATCGGCACGACCACCGCGTCGATGCCGGCGCTCTCGAAATAGGGGTTGTAGATCATCGGCGATTTCACCGGCGCGATCGGGTCGCCGATGTGCGCGATGATCGTGGTCGTGCCGCGGATCACAGCTGCTCCTCCTTCACCAGACTCGTTCCTTGTCCTGCTCTAGCACTCTGCCGCAATCGTATTGTGCGATTAACGCACTTATGTGCGACTACCGAACAAGTCTAGCATCCCCGCCCGAGGCGTCAAGGGCGATTATCGCAATAACGGGCGGTAATCGCTCAATCGGCTTCTCTTCATGCCGAGAGCCGCGGCTCGGGCCAGGTCGAAAGCGTACTCCTTCGGGGTCGTGGCCGAGAACGGCTCTCAGCCCGCAGGCTTCGGGTATTTCCATTTGTTGTGAACCCACAGCCAGTCGGCTGGACTGGCCCGGATCTCCTGCTCGAGCCGGCGCGCGTAGGCCTCGATGATCCAGTCGCCTTCGCGGTCGTCGTACGGGGGCTCCGCGAGCACGTGCAGGCGCACCGAGTAGCGGCCCCGGCTCAGCCTCCGCATCGCAACGTAGACGACGGCAGCGTCGAGGAAGCGCGCGATCTTCACGGCACCGGTGAAGAACGCCGTATCCTGATGCAGGAAGGTCGTCCAATGCTTGTCCATGCCCTTGAGCGGCGTCTGGTCGGCGACCATGCCGTAGGCGCGCGGCTGGCCCGCGCGGCGCAGCAGCTCGTAGGCGAATTCCTTGATCGGGATCGGCTTCCCGCCGAAGCGGCTGCGTGCGTCGCGCATGTAGGTGTCGAGGCTCTCCACGCGAAGAGGCTTGTACACCGCGTCGATCGGGATGCCGAAGTGCGCGCCCCCGCCTGGAAGCAGCCATTCCCAGTTGCAGACGTGCGCGGTGAGGAGGATCACCGAGCGGCGCTCGGCGACGTAGCGCTGCACGAGGTCGACGTTCTCCATGACCAAGCGATCCTTGAGTTCCTCCGCGCTCGCGCGCCAGCCCCAGGCGATCTCCATCACAACCTCGGCCATGTTGCGATATGACTGCTCGAGGATCACGGCGCGCTCGGCTTCGGTCTTTTCGGGAAACGAGCGCGCGATGTTGCGCGCCGCGAGATCGCGCCGCCAGCGCAGCAGCCGAAAGGTGACAAAATGGAGGAACGACCCAAAGGCGTAGAGCGCGGAGAGCGGCAGGCGGCCGAGCGAGCGTAGGATGAAGACCATTCGTTATCGAGCACCGCGCAGCTCCGAAGCTGCTTTCGCCGCAGATTTCCCCTCCCCCGCGCAGCGGGGGAGGGTCGGGGTGGGGGCCGGAGGCGAGTGAGCCTAGACGATTTCCCTTCAACGGGCAATTCGGCGCCGGCGTCTCTTGCGCTACTCGCGATTTCTTCACCGGTCGACGCCGTCTCCTTGTGGTTCGTCGCGCTCACGGTGAGCGACGATGAGTTCGCGCGCATTGCGGACTGGCTCTCAGCCGCGGAGCACGCGCGCGCGGCACGCTTCGGCCGAGAATACCTGCGGCGGCGCTACGTCATCGGCCGCGCGTCGCTGCGCTGGGCACTCGGGCGTACGTTGTCACTTGCCCCGGCCGCCGTGCCGATCGTGCGCGGCGAACGCGGACGCCCGCGGCTCGACGGCATCGATGGGATCGATTTCAACGTCTCTCACACAGGCGACGTCGCGTTGATCGGCATCGCGCGTGACGGCTCGCGCATTGGGGTCGACATCGAGCGCGCCGACCGTCGGGTCAACGCCGATGGACTCGCGCGCAAATTCCTGACGCCCGCCGAGCGGACAACACTGGCATCTCTATCCGCCGACGAGCGCCGCGCGAGGTTCGTGCGCTATTGGACCTGCAAGGAGGCGTTGAGCAAGGCGACGGGGGATGCATTGTCGGCGCCGTTTCGCGAGATCGAGATCACGCTCGGCGAGCGCATCGCGTTGGCGCGGGGACCCACGAAGTACGCCCCGTCGCGCTGGCACCTTCATGCTGCCGACGTCCCGCACGAGTATCTCGCGACCCTGGCGCTTTCGTCAGTCAGCGGCGGCCCGTAGCGATCGGGGACCGCCCGGGCTCCAGCATGAGGCTCGAGTCGTCCCGCTCGTGCTGGGTCAGTAATCACGCCACCGCGACGAGACGATCGAGCCTGGCCTGATCCTTCAGCAGCTCCTCGCTCGGGCCGCGATGGACAACGCGCCCGCGGTCGAGGACCAGCGCCTGCTCGGTGAGCGTGAGCGCGAGGCGCGCGTGCTGCTCGACGACGATCACCGCGAACTCCCCTCCCCGCACGAGCGCGCCGATCACCTTCATCAGCTCCTGCACGATGATCGGCGCGAGCCCTTCCATCGGCTCGTCAAGGAGCAGCAGCTTCGGGTTGGTCATCAGCGCCCGCGCGATCGCTACCATCTGCTGCTCGCCGCCGGAGAGCTGGTTGCCGAAGTTTCGCTTCCGCTCCTCCAGCCGCGGAAAGATCGCGTATGCCCGCTTGAGGTCCCAGGCGCCTGGACGCGCCACCACGGTCAGGTGCTCCTCGACCGTGAGCGAGGGAAACATGAAGCGCTCCTGCGGCACCCAGCCGAGCCCGGCCTGCGCGCGACGGAACGTCGGCACCGCCGCGATCTCCTCGCCGCGCCAGGCGATGCTGCCCGACTTGAGGCGCGTGAGCCCCAGCAGCGTGAGCAGCAGCGTAGTCTTGCCGACGCCGTTGCGGCCGAGGAGCGCGAGGCTGCCGCCTTCGTCCAGCTCGAGCGAGACGTCCTCGAGCACGATCGAGTCGCCGTAGCCCGCCGTCAAGCAATCGGCGGCGAGCAGTCTAGCCATGCTGCGCCTCGCCGAGATAAACCTCCCGCACGCGCGGATCGCGCGCGATCGCGTCGGGCGGACCCTCCGTGAGCACCGTCCCGGCGACGAGCACCGTGATCTTCTCGGCGAACCTGAACACGAGGTTCATGTCGTGCTCGATGAAAACGATCGACACCTCGCGCGGCAGCGCGGCGATCACGCCGAAGAGCTGCGCGCTCTCGCTCGAAGGAATGCCTGCCGCCGGCTCGTCGAGCAGCAGCACGCGCGGGCTCGTCGCCAGCGCGAGCGCGATCTCGAGCAGCCGCTGCTTGCCGTAGGGAAGGTTGCGCGTTTCGACGTCGGCGTCGCCGTCGAGATGGAGCTTCGCCATGATCGAGCGCGCTTCGTCGATCTGCCGCCGCGAAGCCGAAGTGCTGCGCCACCACACCCCACCGCGCCCGTCGCGCTCGCAGCAGGCGAGCGCCACGGATTCGAGCACGGTGAGCCCCGGGAAGAGCGTGTTGATCTGGAAGGTGCGCGTCATGCCGCGCTTCACGCGCGCGTGCTGCGGCAAGCCGGTCACCTTTTCCTCGCCGAGCCAGACTTCGCCTGCGGTAGGCGACAGGTACCCGGTCAGCAGATTGATGAAGGTCGTCTTGCCCGCGCCGTTGGGACCGATAATCGCGTGGCGCGCGCCGGTCTCGAAGCCGAGGGTGATGTCGGAGTTGGCCTTGAACTCTCCAAACGACTTGCTCAAGCCTTCGGTGCGGAGCGCAGTGCTCATCGTCTTGCGAGGCGACGCTGCAATGCGCGGAGGATGCCCATCAGTCCACCGCGCGCAAACAGCACGATCAATACGAGCAGCAGCCCGAGCCAGAACTGCCAGTACACCGGGTCGAGGTTCGCCAGATAATCCTGCAGCACCATGAACACCGCAGCGCCGATGAGGGCACCATAGAGATAACCGGCGCCCCCCAGCACCAGCATGATCATCAGGTCGGCCGAGCGCGCGAAGCCGAGCGAGTCGATGCCCACGAACTGCGTGGTCTGCGCGAGGAGCGCCCCCGCGACGCCCGCGATGGCCGCGCCCACCGTGTACGCGGCGATGAGCTTGCGCGGCACCGACGCGCCGATGGCCGGCATACGCCGCTCGCCCTCGCGGATCCCCCGCAGGGAAAGCCCGAACGGCGAGCGCACCAGCGTGCGCACGAAGACGAAGACGATGAACAGCACGATGAGGCTGTAGACGTAGGCCGTCTTCCCGTCGAGCCCGAAGCCGAACACGCCGAAGATCTTGCGCATCTCCACGCCCGACAGCCCGTCCACGCCGCCGGTGATGAACGCCGCCTGGTTGGCTGCCTCGAACAGCATCAGCCCGATGCCCATCGTCACCATCAGCCGCGTCAGGTCCTCGCCCCGCACGACGAGAAAGCTGGTGGCGAGTCCGACGAGCGCCGCGGCGGCGGCCGAGACCACCAACCCGGTAAGCGGCTCACCCCATCCGTACTTGGCCATCAGCCCCGCGGTGTACGCGCCGACGCCGAAGAACGCGGCTTGCCCGAGCGAGATGATGCGCGCGTAGCCGAGGATCAGATCGAGCGAGAGCGCGAACAGCGCCGCGATCATGATCTGGCTCCCGAGCGTCAAGTACTTCGGAAAGAGGAAGAACGCGGCGATCGGGATCAGCCAGAAAGCGATCTCGGCCCTGCTCCACCTCTGCGTCGGGAGGCCTTTCGTCATCCGCGCTTGCCGAGCACGCCCCCTGGAAACGCGAGCAGCATCGCCACCATCACGAAGTAGATGATGAAGGCCCCGATCTGCGGGACGTAATACTTGCCGGCGACGTCGAACACGCCGAGGATCAGCGCGGCGAGCAGCGGTCCCTTGATCGTCCCCGCGCCGCCCACCGCGACGACGAGGAGGAAATACACCATGTACTTGAGCGGGAACGTCGGGTCGAGCCCGAGCACGTCGATGCCGAGCGCTCCGCCGAGGCCGGCGAGCCCCGAGCCGAGCGCGAAGGTCAGACTGAACACGCGATAGACGTTGATGCCCAAACCGACGGACGCCTGCTGATTGTCGACCGAGGCGCGGATTTCGGCGCCGAAGCGCGTGCGCTCGATCAGCCAGGTCAGTGCGAGCGTGATGATGATCACGATGCCGATGAGGAACAGCCGGTAACTGCCGAGATCGAGGCGGAGTACATGCACCTGTCCGCGCAGGAACGCAGGTAGCGCCACCGGCTGCTGCTGCGAGCCGAAGAGCTTGGTCGCAGCCGCGATCGACATGAACACGAGCCCGATGGAGAAGAGGACCTGGTCGAGGTGGCTCGCCCGATAGAGCCGCCGATAGAGCAACCGCTCGAGCACGGCACCGGCAATTGCCGCGGCGACGAATGCGACCGGGAGCGCGGCGAGAAACGGCACGCCAAACCGCGTCATCATCAACACCAACGCGTAGCCCCCGACCATAGCGAACGCGCCGTGCGCGAGGTTGACGAAGTTCATCAGGCCCATCGTCACCGACAGGCCGATGCTGATGACGAAAAGCAGGCTGCCGTAGGCGACGCCGTCGAACAGGACGCCGATCAGATTGCCGAGCACGGTCCGCTCACTACCCGGCTACGAGCCGGGGTCCTTCACCTTCTCCAGCTTGTCGAACTCGATGCTCCAGTAGTGGCCGTCCTTCATCTCGACCCTGCGGATGTAGACGGTCTGCACCGGCTCGCGCGTTGCGGGATCGATCGAAACCGGCCCGCGCGGGCTCGTCCACGACAGCCCCTTCATCGCCTCGACCAGTTTCTCGCCGTCGCTGCTGCCGCCAGTCTTCTTCTCCGCCTCATAGATGAGGTGCATGCCGTCGTAGCCGCCGATCGACATGAAGTTGGGCCGCATGCCGTTGTTCGCTTTCATGAACGCATCGACGTAGGCAGCGTTCTCCGGCGAAGGATGCGCGGCCGAATAGTGGAAGGACGTGACCACGCCGAGCGCCGGGGCACCGATCGCGTCCAGAATGTCGTCGTCGACCACGTCGCCGGTGCCGATGAGTTTGATGCCTGCTGCGGCGAGGCCGCGCTCCGCGAATTGCTTCATCACTGCGGTGCCCTGCCCGGAAGGCACGAACACGAACAGCGCATCGGGCTTCGCGTCCTTGGCGCGCTGCAGGAATGGCGCGAAGTCCGGATTCTGCAACGGCGTGCGTATGCTCTCGACGATGGTACCGCCTCCTTCGGTGAAGCGCTTGACGAAGGTCTTCTCCGCGTCGAGCCCCGGCCCGTAGTCCGTCACCATTGTCACCACGCGCTTGATGTTGTTCTTCAACGACCATTCGGCGATCGGCGCGGTGACCTGGGGTAGAGTGAAGCCGGCGCGCACGATGAACGGCGAGCGCGTGGTGACGACCGAGGTGGCCGCCGCCATGATCACCATCGGCACTTTCGCCTCGGTCGCGACCGGAGCTGTGGCCATGGCGAGCGGCGTCAGGCCGAAGCCGGCGAGGATGTTGACCTTCTCCTGCACGACGAGCTCCTGCGCGATGCGCTTGGTCGTCTCCGGGGCCCCGGTGTCGTCCTTGACGATCAGCTCCACCTTGCGGCCGGCCACCGTGTCGCCGTTGCGCGCGATGTAGAGGCGGCACGCCGCTTCGATCTGGCGGCCGGTCGAGGCGAAGGGACCGGTAAGCGGCAGGATGAGACCGATCTTCAGCGGCTCCGCGGCCCAGGCGAGGCGCGGAGCCGAGAGCGCGGCGGCGCTCGCCGCAAGAGCGCCGACAAAGCGTCGGCGCGTGGTCACGAATGCGTTGCGCATCATTCCTCCCTGTTGTCATCCTGAGCGCAGCGAAGGATCTGTATCTCGTCTCGCAGCAGCAGATCCCTCGTCGCGTCGCTCGACATTGTCAACTGCAGATCCCTCGTTGCTTCGCTCCTCGGGATGACGCGGATGTTTCCGATCGCCGCGACGCTTCGCGTCTTGCTCTCGGACCCCCGAGTCACTTCCCCGGGTCCTTCTGGTCCGGGAATTTGTCGAACTCGACGTTGTAGAGCTCGTTGCCGACCTTCTCCACCTTGCGTATATACACCGTCTGCACGATGTCGCGCGTCTCCGGGTCGATCATCACTGGACCGCGCGGGCTCACCCACTTCGCCCCCTTCATCGCCGCGACCAGCTTCTCCCCGTCGGTCGAGCCGTTGGTCTTCTTCAGCGCGTCATAGATCAGCGCCATGCCGTCGTAGCCTGCGGCGGCCATGAAGTTAGGCCGCAGCTTGGTGCCGTTCGCCTCGGCGTATGCCTTCTTGAACGCGTCGTTCTCCGGGCTCTTGTGGTCGGCCGAATAGTGGAAGCTCGTGATCAGGCCGAGCGCCGGCGTGCCCATGGCGTCGAGCACGGTGTCGTCGGTGATGTCGCCGGTGGCGATGAGCTTGATCCCCGCCTCCTTCAGTCCCCGCTCCTCGTAACCCTTCATGAAGGCGATGCCGGGTGCGCCGGCAGGCAGAAACAGGAACACCGCCTCCGGCTTCGCGTCCTTCACCCGCTGGATGAACGGTCCGAAGTCCGGATTCTGCAGCGGCGTATGCACGCTGCCCACGATCTCGCCGCCGGCCTTCTTGAACGCCTCGGTGAATGCCTTCTCGGAGTCGAGTCCCGGACCGTAGTCGGCCACTACCGTGAACACCTTCTTGATGCCGTTCTTAGCCGCCCAGACCGCCATCGGCTGCGTCACCTGCGGCAGCGTCATCGACACGCGCACGATCTCCGGCGACTTGGTCGTGATGATCGAGGTCGCTGCATTCATGATCACCATCGCCTTCTTGGCCTCCGTCGCCACGGACGCCGCGGCGAGTGCGTTCGGCGTGAAGCCGAAGCCCACCAGCAGATCCACGTTGTCGCGGGTCACAAGCTCCTGCGCCAGGCGCTTCGCCACGTCCGGAGCGGGACCGGTCGAGTCCTTCTGCACGATCTCGATCTTCTTGCCGGCGACGGAGTCGCCGTGGATCTTCATGTACGCCTTCATCCCGCCCAGCATCTGTTGTCCGTATTCCGCGAACGGCCCGGAAAATGGCGCCACCATGCCGAGCTTCACCACGTTCTGCGCCGACGCGGCCGTTGCGAACGCCACGAACGAAGTGGCGAGCAGCATTCTTGTGATCATCCTTGCGATGCTCATGATTTTCTCCTCCATCGTTGCTCTTCTTCAGCCCATCTGGGCAAATACTTCCTCGGCCATGTGAAACGCCGAGTTCGCCGCAGGCACGCCACAGTATATCGCGCACTGCAGCAGCACTTCCCTGATCTCGTCACGCGTCACGCCGTTGTTGAACGCGGCGCGCACATGGAGCTTGAATTCATCGCCGCGGTTCAGCGCCACCAGCATGGCGACGTTCAGGAGGCTGCGTGTGTGGCGCGGCAGCCCCGGCCGGGTCCAGACCTCGCCCCAACAATAGCGCGTGATCAGATCCTGAAACTCGCGGTTGAAATCATTCGCGCGGGTCATCGCGCGGTCGACGTGTGTGTCGCCGAGCACCGCGCGGCGCACGGTCATGCCTTGTCGATGGCGTTCCTGCTCGTCCATGATGGCTCCTGTCGTGGGTGCAATGGTCAGCCGGCGAGGAAACCGGCAAGCTCCGCCGTGAACGCCTCGGCAGCCTCGATGTTCGAGATGTGCGCGGCGTCGAGCTCGACGTAGCGCGCCTCGGCGATCGCCTCGGCCATCTTCCTTCCTTCGGCGGGCGGCGAGACCGCGTCGTGCGTGCCGCAGATGACGAGCGTCGGCTGGCGGATCGCGCGGATCGCCTCGCGCTGGTTCATGTCGCGCACCGCGGCGCAGGATGCGATGTAGCCTTCCGGCGGCGTTGCCACCAGCATGGCGCGCGTCCGCGCGACCTTCTCCGGCTCGCGCTCGCGGAATCCGCGGGTGAACCAGCGCTCGATCACCGTGTCCGCGATGGCTTCGAGCCCGCCTTTGCGCACGTTCTCGATGCGCGTGTTCCATACTTCGGGTGGACCGATCTGCGGCGCGGTGTCCGCGAGCACGAGACGATCGATGCGATCCGCTGCATTCACGGCGAGCCACATGCCGATCATGCCGCCAAGCGAGAGACCGCAGAAGTGCACGCGATCGATCTTGAGCGCATCGAGGAGGCCGAGCACGTCGCGGCCGAACTGCGGCACGGTGTACGGCCCCGGCGTCACGCTCGACGCGCCGTGCCCTCTCGTGTCGTAACGCAAGACTCGGAAGCGCTGGGTAAGCGCCGGGAGCTGCTCCTCCCACATCGAGAGGTTGGTGCCGAGCGAATTGGAAAGCACGAGAAGCGGAGCGCCGGCCGGGCCGCTCAGGCGGCAGTTGAAGTGCTCCTGCTGCGCGATCGTCGTGGTGGTTGTCGAGATCATCGTTTCTTCTTCGCAACGCCGGCCTTGCGACCGCCAAGCGCGCGGGCAACGAAGGCTTCCGCCTGACCGGTGTAGCGCGCCGGGTCGAGCGCGCGATCGAGCTCGGTTTTCGAGAGATGCTTCGTGACGCGCGAATCCGCGGCAAGCACCTCGCGCAGATGTTTTCGTTCCCGCACCGCACGCGCGCACGCGCGCTCGACCAGCTCGTGCGCGCCCTGGCGCCCGAGATGGGCGGCGAGCGCCATGCTCACCGCCTCGGCCATGATGAGCCCGTGCGTGATATCGAGATCGCAGGCCATCCTGCGAACGTCGACCTCGAGTCCCGCGACGATCTCGACGCCGCGGGCGAGTGCGCCTGCGCTGAGCATGCATATCTCGGGAAGGGTTTCCCACTCCGCGTGCCAGCCGCCGAGGCCGCGCTCGTGCTCCTGCACCATGCCGCCGAGCATCGTCGCGACGAGCGAGGGCACGCGCGCCGCAGCGGCGAGCATCACCGCCGCGCCGACCGGGTTGCGCTTGTGCGGCATCGTCGACGAGCCGCCGCGTCCGGGCGCGCCCGGCTCGAGGGCCTCGGCGATTTCGGTTTGCATCAAGAGCGAGACGTCGCGCGCGATCTTGCCGAGCGTGCCGACGAGAAGACCGAGCACCGTCGCGACTTCGGCGATGCGATCGCGCTGCGCGTGCCACGGAAGATCGGGCAGCGCGAGCTTGAGCTCCGCCGCCAGCGCCTCGGCCACGCTCAGGCCCCTTTCGCCGAGCGCCGCGAGCGTTCCGACCGCGCCGCCGAACTGGAGCGTCGCGACACCGCCTCGCGTACGCGCGATGCGCTCGCGATGCCGCTCCACGGCGGAGAACCAGCCGGCAACCTTCAAGCCGAGCGTGACGGGTGGCCCCTGCTGCAGCCAGGTCCGCCCCGCGAGCGGCGTGCGCGCATGCTTACGCGCGAGCGAGGCGAGGGCGGCGGAAAGCCGCGCGAGATCGGCGTCGATCACGTCGAGCGCGGTTCGCAACTGCAGCACGAGCCCGGTATCCATCGCGTCCTGGCTGGTCGCGCCCCAGTGCACGAAGCGTGCCGCCTCGGCGTCGCTCGCCGCGACGCGCGCCGTCAGCTCGCGCACGAGGGGGATCGCGGGATTGCCCGCGAGCGCAGTAGCGCCTGCCAGCGCATCGACGTCGAAGCGATCCTCGCGACATTCCGCGCCGATCGCCTTCGCCGCCGCAGCGGACAGCATGCCGGCGCGCGCTTCGGCGCGCGCAAGCGCTGCCTCGAAATCGAGCATGCCCTGCAGCCGGCCGCGATCGGAAAAGATCTCCCGCATCTCCTCCGTCGTGAACAGCGGATCGAGCAGGCGTTGCGAGCGCGGCGCGCTCAAGACCTTTCCTCCTGGTGCGAGATGCTCAGTAGTCGAAGAACACCGTCTCGTCCTTGCCCTGGACGACGACGTTCCATTCCAGCACGCCTTTCTCGCCCGGCGCGCGTTTGGCGATCAAGGTTGCGCGCCGTTCCTGCGGCACGAGCTTCAACACTGGGTCGTCGGCGTTCGCGGGCTCGTCCGGAAAGTACACCCGCGTGATGAGATGCTTGAGCAGCCCGCGCATGAAGACGGTGACCACGATGTGCGGCGCCTGCATCGCGCCGCCCGGGCCCGGCACACCGCCCGGCTTGATGGTCTTGAAGCGGAAGGCTCCGTCGCTTCGCGTCAAGCTGCGGCCGAAGCCGCGAAAGGCCGTGTCGAGCGGCTTGTCCTGGGCGTCCTCCGGGTGCGCGTATTTGCCGTGCGCGTTCGCTTGCCAGATTTCGACCACGCCGTCGTTGACCGGCTTGCCGTCGCCGTCGAGCACGCGCCCGGTGAGCGTGATCCGCTCGCCCGCGGCGCCGGCCGCCGCGAGGTCCTCGATGGCGAGCGACTCGAAGCCGATCTTCACGTAGGGACCGACGGTTTGGGATGATGTGGTGATGAGGCTCATTGAAGTGTCTCAACAATTATGCAACAGCAGATTCCTCGCTGCGCTCGGAATGACATGAGGCTGCGCGGCGGGACGTCAGCTTCGCGTGGAATCCATCGGCGTCGCGTCGCGGCCACGCAGCACGATGTCGTAACGGAAGGCGAGAGCTATATCGGGAATCGTGTTCTCCCAGTCGAAGGTCGAGATCATGCGCAGCCGCGCCTTTTCGTCCGGAACGCTGTTGTACATCGGATCGTAGCCAAGCAGCGGATCGCCGGGAAAGTACATCTGCGTCACCAGCCG
>DATJWL010000099.1:0-2386 GCA_035501215.1 Casimicrobiaceae bacterium | reverse complement strand
GGTGATCAACGAGCTGGTGTGCGAAGGCTGCGGCGACTGTGGCATCAAGTCCAACTGTGTGTCGGTGGCCCCGGTCGAGACGGAGTTCGGCCGCAAGCGCACAATCGACCAGTCCTCGTGCAACAAGGACTATTCCTGTGTCAACGGCTTCTGCCCGAGCTTCGTCACCGTCGAAGGTGGCACTCTCAGGA
The DNA here is from genome assembly GCA_035501215.1 of Casimicrobiaceae bacterium. Classification (GTDB taxonomy): domain Bacteria; phylum Pseudomonadota; class Gammaproteobacteria; order Burkholderiales; family Casimicrobiaceae; genus PALSA-1003. The sequence continues at coordinate 2,195 of DATJWL010000099.1, read as the reverse complement.
AGCCGAAGAAGGCGGACAGCGTCGACTTCTCGCATCTGCCGGAGCCGGCTCGCCCTTCGACCACCGATCCGTACAGCATCCTCGTAACCGGCATCGGCGGCACGGGCGTCGTGACGATCGGCGCGCTGCTCGGCATGGCCGCGCACCTAGAAAACCGGGGCGTATCGGTCCTCGACATGACAGGGCTCGCCCAGAAGAACGGAGCGGTCGTCACGCACATCCGCGTGGCCGACACACCCGAAGCGCTGCACGCGACGCGCATCGCTGCGGGCGAGGCGAAGCTCGTGCTCGCCTGCGACATCCTGACCGGTGTGGGCTACGAGGCGCTCGCCAAGATGCAGAAGGGCGTGACCAAGGCGCTCGTCAACACGGCGCTCGTCATGCCCGCGGACTTCACGCGCAATGCCGATCTCGCCTTCCCCACGGGCTCGATGGAGCAGGAGATTCGCGATGCGGTAGCGCCGGGCGACGCCGAATTCCTCGACGCGACCAAGCTGGCCACCGGCCTCATGGGCGATTCGATCGCAACCAACCTCTTCATGGTCGGCTACGCCTATCAGCGCGGCCTCATCCCGGTGGGCGAGGAAGCGATCCTGCGCGCGATCGAGCTCAACGCCGCCGCGGTCGAAGCGAACAAGCAGAGCTTCCGCTGGGGGAGGCTCGCCGCCGTCGAGCCTGAGCGCGTCCTCAAGCTTGCCATCCCCGAGGAAAAGCCGGACTCGCAACGGCTCTCGACCTCGCTGGAAGAGATAATCGCTCGCCGCGCCCAATTCCTTACGGCGTATCAGGACGCGAAGTATGCGAAGCGCTACATCGATTTCGTCGCGATGGTGCGTGCGGCGGAAGCGCAGAAGCTCAGCGACCGCACGGCCCTGACCGAGGCTGTGGCGCGCTACTACTTCAAGCTGCTCGCGATCAAGGACGAGTACGAGGTCGCGCGCCTCTACACGGACGGCAATTTTGCGAAGCGGGTCGCCGCCCAGTTCGAGGGCGACTACAAGCTCGTGTTCCACCTCGCCCCGCCGCTCACCAGCAAGCCCGACCCCGTCACCGGGCAAGCTACGAAGAAAGCTTATGGGCCGTGGATGATGAGCGCGTTCCGTATCCTGGCGCGGATGAAGGGACTGCGCGGGACTGCACTCGACATCTTCGGTGCCACCGCCGAGCGCAGGCAGGAGCGTCAGCTCATCACCGACTACGAGGCGCTGATCAAGGAGCTCCTTCCGCTGCTCGCTGCGCACAACCACGCCATCGCCGTCGAGCTCGCCAGCATTCCCGAGCACATCCGTGGCTACGGCCACGTCAAGGAGCGCCACCTCAAGGCGGCGAAGACGAGGGAGGCCTCGCTCGTGGAGGCGTTCCGATCGGCGAAGCCTGCCGAAACGCCAACGGCTCTGCCGGTTGCCGCCTAGGATGCCCGCCGTAGAGCGGGAGGTCGACGCGATGGCAGTCCAGTCCCGCAGGCAGCGAGAAACACGCCCGTATCCGCAGCAGCTGCAGGTGCGTCCGCCTGAACAGCGAGCCGCCTTCGGGCTCGCGCTGCGAGAGCGTTGTCCGCGCAGGGCGCACTCGCGCTGGCGCCCGCCGGCCCGTCGCCTGGATCCCGTCTCGGTGCTGGTCGCATCGAACAAGGGCCGGCTGCGGAACCTCATTCCGTTGCGCTACGGGCGCATGATGGTTTCCCCGTTCACGTTCTATCGTGGCGCAGCGGCAATCATGGCGGGCGACCTGGCGCTGACCCCCGCCACCGGCGTGAAGGTGCAGGCCTGCGGCGACTGCCACCTCTCGAACTTCGGCGGCTTTGCCACGCCGGAGCGCAAGCTCATCTTCGACATCAACGATTTCGACGAAACCGCCATCGCTCCGTGGGAATGGGACGTCAAGCGGCTCGTGGCGAGCTTCGTCATCGCGGGGCGCTCGAACGGCTTCCGCGGCGTGGCTTGCCGCGAGGCGGCCTGGTGGGCGGCGCGACGTTACCGGCAGCAGATGGCCGAGTACGCGGAGTCACCCGTGTTGGCTTCGTGGTATGCGGCGGTCGACCTCGAGGCCCTCGTCGCTACCGGGACGGATCGCGATTTCCGGCCCTTCACGCGCCGCAAAGTGCTGGAATCGACCGGGGCGCGTGCGCAGCACCACGAGCTGCACAAGCTCACGCATCAGGAAGGCGACGCTCCCCGCATCACCGATGCTCCGCC
>DATJWL010000098.1:0-9980 GCA_035501215.1 Casimicrobiaceae bacterium | reverse complement strand
CGGCGATCAGCAATGGCCCCATGTCCTTCGTGACGAGCTGGACGCCGATCAGCACCAGCACCACGCACAGCAGTGGCCACACGTAGCGGACGAGCGAGACGAACGAGCCGCCGCTCTGCGCCAATCGCTGCGCCAGCGGATCGCCGCGCAGGAAGAAGAACCACGACGCGCCGACGATGAGCCACGCCCGCGCGATTTCCGAAGTGATCTGCGGCACATTGGCGAGCAGCGCGCCGACGGCCGCGACGAGCCCAAGCAACAGTACGACGACGAACGCGGTCATGAGCATCGGGCCGATGCCGCGGCGGATGCGACCTACCAGCGCGTCGATCATCGACAGCGCCCAACCCAGCGCGCGAGCAATCCCCTGGCGCAGGAACGCGACGACGGTGAAAATCAACATGCCGAGCCACAGATGTCCCTCGTGATAGAGCGCGAGGTAGCGGTTCGCGAAGTTGCCGTTGGCGGCGAGATCGAGCAGCACGAGCCAGCCGAGGCCGGTGGCGGCAACCAGCCCCGGGTAGCCGATGCGCGAGGCGAGCGTCTGCGGTACAGAGGGGATTCGCTTCTGGAACCACAGCGACGCGATGAGCGCGACGAGCGCAGCGCCGACGAGCGCCAGCACAAATGGCGCCGGCGGGGCCGTGAGCGATGTCGATGCGCGCCCGGGCTCGAAGGCGCGATCGACGCCGAAGGGCCACGGCACGCGCCCGATCCACGCCGCCGCGGCCCAGGTCGAGAGCGCGAGCGCCACGCCAGCGAGCGCGAAGTGGGGCCGCCGCGAGAGCTTCAGGAGCACGAGCCCAGCCAACATCCATCCTGCCCAATGCCAGCCCGCGGTATGCAGGAGATCGCGCATCGCCTCGTTCTTGGCCACGCGCATGCGCGCCTGGCGAGCGTCCGCCACGAGGAGCGACGCTCTGGAAAGCGCGTCGGCGAGGGAGAGTCCGCTACAGCCTGGCTCGGTGCTCCGTCGAGAGGCCGGCAGCAATGCCCCTGCGGCCAGCGCGCCCGTCGCGCCATGGCCGTCGAGCGCGGCGCCGAGCAAGAGCAGGGCATTCGCTTGCGCCGCGTCACCGCGCTCGGAGGGAGCGCCGATCGCCGACTTCACGGCGTCGAAGGCACAGGCGAGCGGCAGCGGTGCGGCTTCGCCTCTTCCGGCGAGCGAATAGCGTTCGATGTAGGGCGCGAGCTCCGCATCGATCGATTCGATCGCGTTGCCGAGCGCGAGAAGATCGCCCAATCCCTCGCGCTGCTGGAGACGAAGCTCGCCGCGACGTCTTTCTGCTTCGGCAAGCGGGCGCCGGAAGGCGCTCACGGTTTGCCCATAGGCCTCGACGACCGAGCGCGGGAGGGCGCTCGGCGGCGCCGCCTCGCTTCGAAGCTCGGATCGGCGGCACAATCGATCGCGCACCATCGGCTCGGCCAGCGCGCCGTGGCTCGCGCACAGCGCCGGGAGCACATGCTCCGGCAGGCCGCCCACCGAGATGGCGGCGTCCGCGAAGCGCCCGTCGCGGCCGACATCGTCGGCCGCAAGGCGATCGAACTGCGGGAAGAGAACGGCGATGGCCGCGAGAGCGGCGAGCGATTCGAACAGCGAGGGCCAGTTTATGCCGGTCGTCGCGGCGGGGCGGAGATCGACGACGGGGCTGCTTGCTACCGCCACGCACGCCTCGCACTCTCGAGCGAGGAGCCGCGTCGTCTACGTCGCAGAGCGGGGTATTTCCGCTGCACCGGTCGCGCTCCAGACAAAGCGAAAACGATAGTCTTGTTACAGTTGCAGCGCGCTGTTGTTACATACTGTTACAGCGCCGACCTACGTTTTTTGCGCCCCTGCAGCCGGTCGAAAACCGTAACAACTGCGCCCTGCATTGTCAAGGCGAGCCGTCTGCTAAATTACGCCGGCAAACCATGAGCTCACACGCATCCACGGTTGTCGTCACCGGCGCCTCGGGCAATCTCGGTCGCGCCGTGGCCGAGGCTTTCGCCGCGCGTGGCGCCAACCTGGTCCTGATCGCCTCGCGCCGCGAGAGCCTCGCATCGGCTTTCGGCGGCGAAGATGCAGCGCGCTTGTTTGCGCCGGCCGATCTTCGCGAGCGAGGACAGGTCGATGCCGCCGTCCGCGCCGCGATGGAGCGCTTCGGCCGGATCGACGTCCTGTGCAACATTGCCGGCGGCTTCCGCATGGGGGCGCCGGTGCACGAAATGCCCGATGCCGATTGGGATTTTCTCATCGACATCAACGTGCGCACGCTTCTCAACATGGTGCGCGCGGCCGTGCCGCACATGCTCGCCGCCAGCGGAGGCCGGATCATCAACGTCGGCGCTCACGCGGCGTTGAGGGGCGTCGCGCGGATGGGCGCCTACTGCGCGGCGAAGAGCGCGGTGATCCGTGTCACCGAAGCGATGGCCGCTGAGCTTCGCGACAGGAACGTCAACGTCAATTGCGTTCTGCCGACGATCATCGATACGCCGGAGAACCGCGCGGCGATGCCCGAGGCCGATCCCGCGCGCTGGGTGTCTCCCGCCGATCTCGCCAGGGTGTTTCTATTCCTCGCCTCGGATGAGGCGCGCGCGATCCACGGCGCCGCGATCTCGGTTTCTGGTTTGAGCTGATCGAATGAACCGCATCGCATTCCTGTTGGTGGTGGTCACCGCATCGTTGTGCTCCAGTTGAGCAACCCGGTCCATATTCGTTGCGCCACCGAATCCGACGCGGCAGCGCTTCTCGCCATCTACGCACCGTTCGTCGAGACGAGCGCGATTTCCTTCGAGACCGTGGTGCCGACGATCGACGAGTTCTCCGCTCGCATCCGCAAGGCGCTTGCGGACTGGCAATGGCTCGTCGCCGAGAGAGAAGGGCGATGCGTCGGCTACGCGTACGGGTCGTCGCACCGGGAGCGCGCCGCCTATCGGTGGTCGGTGGAAGTTTCGGCCTACGTGGACCCGGCGCAGCAGCGACAAGGCATCGCCCGCTCGCTGTACTCGACCTTGTTCCTCGACTTGGCCGACAAAGGCTATTGCAACGCGTACGCCGGCATCACCTTGCCGAACGAGGCGAGCGTCGCGCTGCATCGCTGCGTCGGGTTCGACTACATCGGTACGTTTGGAACCGTCGGCCGCAAATTCGGCAAGTGGCACGATGTCGCGTGGTTTCAGCGGCGGCTCCGGGATTCGCCGCCGGAGCAAGGAGACTCTCCATGAGCGCTTTCACCCGCTATCGCAACGACCCCGACGGCACGCGGCTGCCCATCAAGCTCGACTCGACGACCAACGGCGAGTTCGCGCCGATCCCGCTCGCGCCCGTGCATCACCGCGCGAGACGGCTCGCGTTCGAGTCCGCGGCGAAGAATGCACGGCGGCTCGCGCTCACGCGGCGCGCCTTCCTCGTCTCGGCTTGCGGCGCGGCGACGACGCTGCTCGGGATGAATGCGGCTTATGCAGCGAGCGGCCGCCGCGGCGGCTACTTCGAGCTCCCCGACGAGGCCGCGCTCGACCTCGAGCTTGCGCGCTCGACCCTCGATCGACAGGAGTTCGTCTTCGACGTACAGGGGCATTTCGTGAATCCGACCGGCGCCTGGACCCGCGCGCTGCCGTCGAATGCGCAACCTCTTCGCTTCGCCACCGACCGTGCGAGCTGCAGCTCGTCTTCCGCGCCGGGGCTCGCCTCGTTGCGCTGCCTCGACTCGGAATCCTTCATCAAGGACGTGTTCCTGGACTCGGACACCGATCTCGTCGTGCTGTCCTTCGTGCCGTCGACGCGCAAGGGCGAGCCGCTCACCATCGAGGAGGCGGCGGCGACCGCCGCGATCGTCGAGCGCATGGAAGGCACGCACCGCATGCTGCTGCACGGCCGCGTCAACCCCAATCAGGAGGGTGATCTCGACGGCATGGACGAGCTCGCTTCGCGCTATCGCATCGCGGCGTGGAAGACCTACACGCAGTGGGGGCCGGACGGCAAGGGCTTCTTCCTCGACGACGACGCGGGGCTTGCCATGATCGAGAAGGCGCGCAAGCTTGGTATCCGAACCATCGCCGTGCACAAGGGCCTGCCGTTCGGGCCGCAATCATACGAGCATTCGACCTGCGCCGATATCGGTCGCGTCGCCAAGCGCTATCCCGACGTCAAGTTTCTCGTCTACCACTCCGGCTTCGTGCCCGGCAACGCGGAAGGGCCGTACGACCGCGCGCGAACCGAAGGCATCGATGCTTTGGTCACGAGCCTGCGCGAGAACAACGTGAAGCCCGGCGCCAACGTCTACGCCGAGCTGGGCTCGACCTGGCGCTTCCTGATGCGCGACCCGGATTCCGCGGCGCACGCGCTGGGGAAGCTCTTCCGGCACGTCGGCGAAGACAACGTGCTCTGGGGCACCGACTCGATCTGGTACGGATCGCCACAGGACCAGATCCAGGCCTTCCGGACCTTCCAGATCTCCGGAGAGCTTGCCGCCAAGCACGGCTACCCGAGGATCACGCCGGCGCTCCGCGCCAAGGTGTTCGGTCGCAACGCGCTCAAGGTGTACAAGATCGAGGAGGACGTGCTGAAGAAGCACCTCGCACGAGACGAAGTTGCGCGCGAGCGGCTCGCCTACGCAGAGCGCGCCGACCCGAGCTTCCTTACCTACGGGCCGAAAACGCGCCGGGAGTTCCTGAGCCTGAAGGCGAGAGGCGGGTAATCGGACGCGTCTGCGTGGCTCGGCTTGCCGGCAAATCGAAGATTCACGTTTACACGACGGCGCGAGCCGGCGTAACATTGCGTTGCGAGTTGCCGTTTCCAATGGCGGCTCGGTGGAAGGAAGCCGCAGAGGAGTTGCCATGTGCTACGAATTCAGTGAATGGACCCGGAAGCTGCGCGCGGCGGATCAGGCGCGCAAGGAGCAGCAGCAACGCGAGCAGGTGACCAAGCAGTCGGATCGTGCGCCGGAGGCGCCACCGGCGGCGCCGGAACCGCGGGTGAAGGAGCGCGAAGGAGTTCCGGCCTAGCTGCTCATCAGAGGACGTACCGAAAGCCCCGCCCGCGCGGGGCTTTCGCTTTTTATCGCGCTCCATCGCGCCTCGTCGGACAGGCGAGCGTCCGGTCGCCTCATCCCTTGCTTGCCCCGGCGCCGGGGTTAGATTGGCGGCCTGGCCGCCGCGCAAAGCATCCAAGAGCTCCGCGGCCGGAAAACCACCGCTATCACCCTAGGGAGACTTCGCATGAACCCTGTCAAGGCATTCATCGTGGCTTCGCTGTGCGCCGGTTCGCTCTTCGCCGCCTCGTGCTTTGCGGTCGACCGTCCCTACACCATGGGCTCGGTGTGGACGGTCACGCTCGTCCGCGTCAAGTACGGGATGGACACTCAGTATCTGACCGATCTCGCCGGCGCCTTCAAGCGGAGCCTGGACGAGGCGCGTAAACAGGACTTGATCCTGTCCTACAAAGTGCTCGACGGTCCATCGTCGAACCGGGACGACTGGAATCTCATGATTCTGGTCGAGCAGAAGAATTGGTCGCTGTTCGATACGCCGCCGGAAAAGTTCGACGCCATCGCCGACAAGATGGTCGGCCCCGAGAAGCAGCAGATGGAGATGCTGGTCAAGCGCAGCGACATGCGCGAAGTCGTCGGCACCAAGAACCTGCAGGAAATCCTGTTCAAGTGACCGGCTGCAGCGGATCGGTCGGGGAACCCGCGCTCCGATCCGCTGGCCAAACTGCTACCGCCGGGTCAAAAGGAGCACATTGATGGCAAACCCGTTCGTTCATGTCGAGTTGCATACCGAGGATGTCGCCAAAGCCAAGACCTTCTACGGCCAGCTCTTCGGCTGGAAGCTGGAGGACATGCCGATGCCGGGAGGCGGCTCCTACACACTGATCGGCGTTGGCGAAGGCACCGGCGGCGGGATGATGAACGACGCCGAGTCGAAGGCGCCGCCGCAATGGCTTGCCTATGTCGGGGTCGACGACATCAAGGCATCAACCGAAAAGGCGAAGAAGCTCGGCGCCACGATCGTCCAGGACGTCGTTCAGGTCGGCGACTTCGGCTGGATGAGCGTGATCCGCGATCCCACCGGCGCGCACCTCGCGCTGTGGAAAGCAAGCCCGAAGAAATGACGCGTCGGGGGCCGCGGCAGCTGCCGCGGCCCCGCACGCTGCGATCGCTTCAGGCCCGCGCCTGGAACGCGCCTTCGAGCAGGCGCGGCTCGATGCCCCCCGCCGCAGGATCGCCGTTCGCGTAGCGATAGAGCGCGGCCGAATAGATGCTTTGCAATGTCGCCTGGGCGAGTCCGAGGAAGCTCACGACCACGACCGAGGCCACGAGCAGCGTGATGCCCGCTGCGGCGTTGCCTGCGCCGAAGGCGACGACCACCAGAAAACCGCCGACGAGCAGCATGAGGAAGATGAGTACGCCGAAGACGACTCCGATGCCGGTCCCGCCGATGATGTCTTCGCCCCAGGCCTTCTTGATCAGCTCGACACTGCGGCGGATCGCCTCCACCGGCCCGACGTCCTCCGCCGCAAGCACCGGCCCGACGAGCGCGGTCGCCACGCTCCATGCGAATCCGATCACGCCAACGACAATCTTGCCGACGAACCCGACGCGCTCGGCGATCACGCGGAGGATCAAGCCCACGGTCGCGGCAATCAGCGCGTAGCCGATGATCACCGGAAGCTGCGAAAGCGCGCGCCGCAGGCCGTCGCCGAGGCTCGCTTCCTCGCCGTCGAAGCGATCGAGCGCTACTTCGATCAGCGCGGTGTTGAAGAAGATCACGATCGAATACTGCAGCCAGTAGAAGACGAACAGCGCCACGTAGGCCAGCGACGACATGCCCTGCACGCCGCCGCTCGACCGCAGAGCGAGGCTGGGAAGCAGGGGAACCGCGAAGCTTCCGATGACGAGCAGCATGGCGAGCGAGGAGAGCAGCGGGAAGACGAGCAGGCTCTTGTCCTCCATGAGCAGGCTCATGCATTCGCCGGCAAGATCCCAGCTTCTCTGGAAACGATCGAGCAAAACCCGCCTCCCCCGAGTCGAGCAGTAAGAACGCCCGCTAGGCTACGGCAACTTCCGGCGGCGGCGCAACAGGTGCAGAGCAGCCGCTCCGCGTCGACAACCCGAAGTGGCGCGCGTAGCGGGTTTCCAGGCATTCGAGCGAGAGCAGCACGAGCAGATCGGCGGTGTTGAATTCCGGGTCCCATGCGGGCTCGCCACAGACCCATGCGCCGAGGCGCAGATAGCCCTTGAGCAATGCAGGAACGCGGGCGTCGCAGTCACTGGCGGCCGGCGCGAGCGGCGTGCGCGGTATGACGCGGTATTCGACTGGAGCAAGGTGGCGCGGGCTGATCGCCGCGTACACGGCGAGCGCGTTGGCTCCGCCGTCCTCCATGCCGATGCTTGCGCACCCGAAAAGGTGACGGATGCCCTGCGCGCGGATGAAGCTCGCGATGCCCGACCAGAGCAGCATGATCGCGGCGCCGCTGCGATAGTCGGAGTGGATGCAAGCGCGGCCAAGCTCGGCGAGTCCGTCGCGCAGCTTCTCGAGCGGCGCGAGGTCGAATTCGAGCCCGGCGATGAAGGTCCCGAGGCGCGCGGCACGTTCCGGCGTGAGCAGGCGGTAGGTGCCGATCACCTCGCCGCTCGCCCGATCGCGAACGATGAGATGCTCGCAGAACGGGTCGAAGCGGTCGCGCTCGAGATTGTTCAAGCGTGTACCGCTGCGCGCTCCCAATTCTTCGATGAACACGCGATGGCGCAAACGCTGTGCGTCGCGGACGTCTTCGCGCGATCGCGCAAACGAAACGGAGAGTTGCGGCCGGCCGCAATCAGGTGCGTCGCGAACGGCAGCCGCAGGAGTAAGCGGGCTCATCTATTGTTCTACCTTCCGAGAGTTCATTGGCCGTGGTCGTGAGAGTAGCCGCGACGTCCGTATCCGTAGCTGTAGTAGCCGTGGTCGTAGCCGCCTCGATAATAGCCATCACTCTGATAGCCCGCGGGAACGACGACGCACCCGCCGAGCAGCAGCCCCGGCATCACGCATAAAGGTTTACGCTTCATGTCCGATCCCCAGCGCTTGAGAACGCTCGTTGGACACCGAAGCATTTGCATTAGTGCACGAACGCAACAGCCGTGTGTAGTCCGTGCGACTACAAGCGAGTTAAGGAAACGCTTACGTGATCAGCGAGAAGATGCAGGCGCGACTGCGGCGCCGTCGATGCCGTGTCGTTCGAGTGCGCTCGCAACGAAGCCGGAGGACTTCGCTTCTTCCACGAACGCTGCAAGATAGCGCGCACCCGCCCGGCGACCTTTCGGCGTCGCCATCGCCTGCTCGATCACCATGAAACGTCCGTCAAGCAGATGCCAGCCCGGCAGGCGCTTTGCGTCGGACTGAAGCTGCTGCTTCACGCCGGCCATGACATCGATGCGGCCCGCCGCGACAAGATCCACCACGGCCTGCGAAGTCGGCGCGCGCACGAGCTCGGCCTGCTTCAGCTCGCGCGTCAGAAAAAGATCGTAGGCGCTGCGCGCGCCGACGCCGACGCGCACGCCACGCCGATCGACCTCGGCATTGCTGTGGACCGGCGAGCCCTGCGGCACCATGTATGCGCCCTCGATCAACACGTACGCGGCGGTGAAATCCATGTCCGCTGCGCGCAACGGGTCGACGGCGATGAAGCCGACGTCGACGCGCGCTGACTTGAGCGCATCGACCGACATCGCCGCGGTCGTGACGGTGGTCGTCTCGAGCGGGACGCCAAGACGCCGCGCCAGCTCGCGCGCGAGGTCGACCGAGACGCCGCTCGGCTCGCCGCCAGTCGGGCCGGCCTTTGCAAGCACGGCGTTGCCGACGTTGATCACGGCGCGAAGCTTGCCCGTCGGGGCGAGCTCGGCGACGGCTTCGGGTGACGGCTTCGTAGGCATGGGCGTCGAGCAGGCGGCGAGGAGTGCTGCGAGAGCGACGGTAATCGAAGTGCGCGTCACGTCATGGCCGGGTTGGTTCGACCACGGTAACTCGCGGACGAGCGAAAGTCGACACCGCTATGGCGCAGAGCAAACGCGCAGAGCCTGATACTCGAAAATCGGCGGGTCAAGGTGATTGCTGCTTGGCGCATATTGCGCCGACGGTCGATAATGTAGCCAATGAAATATCGCATCCTCCCCGGCACGCAGCTCAAGGTCTCCGAGGTCTGCCTCGGCACCATGACCTGGGGCGAGCAGAACAGCGAGGACGAGGCGCACGCGCAGCTCGACTATGCTGTCGCGCAGGGGATCAACTTCATCGACACGGCGGAGATGTATCCCGTGCCGCCCAATGCTACCACGCAGGGGCGCACGGAGACCTTCCTCGGCAACTGGCTGGCGCGGCGACCGCGCGACGGCCTCGTCATCGCGAGCAAGGTGGCGGGGCCAGGGCGGCGCGAGTGGATCAGGAACGGGCGCACCGACCTTTCGCGCGAGGTCATCGCCGAAGCCGTCGACACGAGCCTCGCGCGGCTGAAGATCGAGTACATCGACCTCTACCAGATCCACTGGCCGCAGCGCAACGTGCCGATGTTCGGCGCGACACAGTTTGATCCGACGAAGGAGAAGAGCGGGCCGCCGATCCGCGAACAGGTCGAGGGCATGGCTCGACTGATCGAGGCCGGCAAGATCCGCTACTACGGCTTGTCGAACGAGACCGCGTGGGGCGTGTGCGAATTCCGGCGCGCGGCGCGCGAGCTGGGCGTCCCTGGCCCGGTGACGATCCAGAACAGCTACAGCCTCGTGTCGCGCAACGTCGACAACGATCTCGCGGAGATACTGTTCCGCGAAGAGATGTCGCTCCTCGCCTACAGCCCGCTCGGCGGCGGCATCCTCACCGGCAAGTACCTCAACGGCGCGAAGCTGCCGATGGCGCGCTTTACTCTTTTTGACGGCCTGGGTGTACGCTTTCGCAAGCCGATCGTGCCGGAGGCGGTCGCGGCGTACGTCGATCTGGCGCGGCGGCGCGGCATCTCGCCGGTACAA
>DATJWL010000097.1:0-7427 GCA_035501215.1 Casimicrobiaceae bacterium | reverse complement strand
ACTTTCGTGGGCCGCTCGACGTGGAGCGGACCACATAAGCGAGGTCGCGCGAGTGCCCGCTGTTCAAAATGTTGCGCAGTTCGCTGGACGAGCGCATGAAGCTATCGGCCTCGTCGATCAACATCGTTGGCTGCGACTCGTGCATGACCTTGAACAGGGCTGCGCTGGTGATATTGGCGGTCGATAGTGGCCGGTGGACCAATTTCGACAGCAGAGTCAGCACCGTGGTCTTGCCGAACCGTGGTCCCGGTGACGTGAGCGCGAGGATCGGCGAGAACCGAGCGACTGGAACAGGGTCGTGGTCGTCCGGCGTTCGTATGTCCAAGCAGTGGGTCGCGACCGTCCAGAGCGCCACGGCGGTATTGGCGTGCGGCGGGATCGAGACGTATTGATCGAGCGTCACCGACAGCATGTCCAGTAGCGTTGCACCATCCAACTGAGCCTGCTGCGCAGCCCGTAGAGCAGTCCGCTTGGGCCATTTGAGTTCATCCCCGGGGGCCATCCGACGAGGTGGTGTATACCAGCGTGCCATTGTTGATCGCTCCTCTCGTCAGTCAAAAAAAAGACGGCGCCCTTGAGCGCCGCCTCCGATGCTGCCGAGTTTGTTTGCCGCTAGGCGGCTCGCCTGCGCAATACCAACCTTACCGTTTCCGTGGCAGCAGGTGATACCCGGCGATTACGTCGAGGCGCTCGAGCAGCTCTTCAGCGCGCTGCTCGACATTTCGAAGCTCGACGCAAGCGCTTTGGTGCCGAACCGCTCCCATTTTCCACTCGCCCCGCTGCTCGCAAGGCTCGAGCACGATATGGCGCCGCTGGCCGCGGCGAAAGATCTGCGTCTGGCAGTCGTCGAGACGCGCGCCTGGGTAGATAGCGATCTCGTGCTGCTCGAGCGGATCCTCTCCAACCTGGTCTCAAATGCGATCCGCTACACGGCACGCGGTGGAATCGTCGTTGGCGCACGCCCTCGCGGTGACAGCATCGCGCTCGAGGTCTGGGATTCCGGGGTCGGCATTGCGCCTGCCGAGCGCGAGCGGATCTTCGAGGAGTTCTATCAGATCGGCAACGTCGAGCGGCACAGCAGCAAGGGGATGGGGCTGGGGCTTGCCATCACGCGACGGCTCGCCACCCTCCTCGGCCATGAGCTGCGCGTCGATTCACGTCCCGGACTGGGGTCGCGTTTCGCCATCGAGCTTCCGCGCGCCGCGCCAGAGTCTTCGTCGGCGACGGCACCGCTTGCCATCGCCTCGGGCGAGCATCCACTGCTGCTCGCCGGTGCGCAAGTGGCGGTGATCGACGACGAGCTCGCCGTCGTCGACGGCATGAAGGCGCTCTACTCGGCGTGGGGTGCTGAAGTCGTCGCAGCGGCTTCGGGCGACGATCTGCTCGCGGCCCTCGGCGAAACGGGCCGCTATCCCGACCTCATCGTGGCCGACTATCGTCTGGCACGAGGCGAGCTCGGGAGTGACGTCGTGGCGAGGCTTCGCCACGAGCTGGGGCTGCCAATCCCGGCCGTGCTGATCAGCGGCGACCTGTCGGTTGCGACACAGCGCGTCATGCAGGCTTTGGACTGCGAAGTGCTGGTCAAGCCCGTGCTGCCTCGTGAGCTGAAGACCCTGTCGGCGAGGCTGCTGGCCGGGCGGGTGGCGAGCTGCCAACGTGACGACGCGATGCGCGGATGAACTGCGCGCGTACGGGCAAAGGTCTGGAGGAAGAAATCATTCCAAGGTGTTACTTCCTTAGTTTTATGCAAAATAGATATTAAGATTACTTTACAACCTTATGTTTTTAAATGATTTACAGTTAACATTACCGCCATAGTGCTCGAGGGTCCAAATATCATTGACCGTCTAGCCCAAGCCTGAGAGCGCTTCGTGGAATAAAAAAAGCGCCCCAGAAATGGAGCGCCGGAGGACAGACTGAGTTCGGGATGACCGGTTAAGGTCGGGGGGGTAAACCCAGCCTGCGAAGAACCGTCAGAGCAACGAGTGACAATAGGTCAACAGCTTCCATGACAATGGCATCATCTGTCAAGAGGTATATAAGCTGTTTATGACGTTTGGATTATAGCTGGGGAGGGTGCGGGCGCAACCCTTCCAGCCAAAAAAATGCCCGGCGAGGACTGCACGCCGGGCAGGACCCTCGGCCCGGAGGCCGACTGAGGATCTGAACTTCGTTCCCGCGCCGCCGATCAATCAGTGGCGGGCGGGCCGCTCCTTGCGTGTCGCCGCGCGGCCATGCGCGCCATCCCGGCCTGGAGCGCGTCGCGCACGACCGCCTTCTGGTCGGGCGTAAAAGTGGCGTACAGCGCAAGCCAGGCGTCACGAACCGCCCGGTGCGCGCTCTCGGTTTGCTGCCGCGCGCCGTCGGCGAGCGTGGCGACCGATGCAAGATCCGGCTCCGCCTTGGCGAGCTCCGCCTGGAACGCAGCCTTGAGCTGGTCATGGCTCGCGCGGGCGGCGTCGTGCGCCGCCTTGGCTTGCGCCGCAACGTTGTCCCATTGCAGTTGTTGCGACGTATTGAGGTTGAGCTGGCTCTTGACGGCCGCGAGCATACGGAGCGGCGGGCCCATGCCGGGCGCGGGCTGTGCATAGGCGAGCGCGCTCAGCGCGCAAAACGCAGCGAGGAAGCTACTGCGAAAGAGAGATTTCATACGCTTCACCTTCCTTGCGATTGTGATCCCGAGCCTCATTATCCACGTCGAGCTGCGAATGTCTGTTCGCGTCTGTAACCAGTCGTTGCCCATGGCGACGGGGGTTACAATTCGTGACAACCGCTCCAATCGCCGTCGCGGTGACCCGTTACGATGAGAGCGCGATGAAACAGCCGAGCCCGAAGATTCTCGTCATTGACGATGACGCGCGCCTGCGCGAGCTGCTGGTCCGCTATCTGACCGAGCAGGGCTTCCAGGCGCATGCGCTCCCCGACGGGCGCGACCTCGACAAGCGCCTGCAGCGCGATCCGCCCCATCTGCTCGTGCTCGACCTCATGCTTCCGGGCGAAGACGGGCTCGCGCTATGCCGCCGTCTGCGCGGCGCGGGCGAAACGGTGCCGATCATCATGCTCACCGCCAAGGGCGAGGAGGTCGATCGCATCGTCGGTCTCGAAATGGGTGCCGACGACTATCTCCCCAAGCCCTTCAATCCGCGCGAACTGGTTGCGCGCATTCATGCGGTCCTGCGCCGCCACAACGAACACCTCGCGCCCGGCGCGCCTGCGCCCGGAGGCAAGGTCACGTTCGGTCCCTACGTGCTCGATCTCGGCACGCGCACCTTGCTGCGTGACGGAGCGCCGATTGCATTGACGACCGGCGAGTTCGGCCTGCTCAAGGTCCTGGCGACGCACCCGCGGCAGCCGCTTGCCCGCGAGAAGCTGATGCTCCTCGCGCGCGGCCGCGATCACGACGTGTTCGATCGCGCGATTGATGTGCAGGTGTCGCGGCTGCGCAAGCTTGTCGAGCCCGATCCGTCCTCGCCGCGATACATCCAGACCGTGTGGGGCTTCGGCTACGTGTTCGTGCCCGACGAAGCAAAGGACGAAGCGGCCGCTGACGAGGCCGGTGCTTGAGTCTCAGGCTGTGGCCCCGGTCGCTCTTCGGCCGGCTCGCCCTGCTGCTGCTGCTGGTCATACTCGTGAGCCAGGCCGCGGCGATCTACCTCTTTCGCCAGGATCGCGCGGCGCTCCTCGCGCGACAGTTCAGCGACACCAAGCTCGTCCAGTTGCGCGCGCTGCGCGCCGCACTCGCGTCTGCGGATCCGCGCGCGCCCGACGCGGCGCTCGCTCGCATCGGTGAAGCGTACCGCGCGCGCGTCGTTCCGGACGAAGAGCGGCGCGCCTTCGGCGGCCCGCCACAGAATCCACTGCTCGTCGAGCTGCAGGAACGGCTGCGCAACGAGCTCGGGCCGGAAACCGAGCTGCGCATCCAGCCGCGGCAGCAGTTGCTGTGGGTGAAGCTCGTCGCGGGGGACCGCGCCTACTGGTCCGGCTTTCAGCTGCCGCCGCGTCCCGGAGAGGACGTGCCGGGTCGGGCGCTGGAGCTGAGCCTGATCATCCTCGCCGTGCTGCTGGTCAGCGCGTTTGCCTTCGCGAGCTACCTCGCGCGGCCGCTGCGACAATTGAACGATGCGGTCGCGAGCGTCGGACAGGGGCGCTCGCCGCCGCCGCTCCCCGAGACCGGCCCCTCCGAGATCGTCAATCTCAGCCGCGGCTTCAACCAGATGCTCGCGAGCCTGCGCCAGACCGAGCAGGACCGCGCGGTGCTGCTTGCCGGCGTTTCGCACGATCTCCGAACGCCGCTCGCGCGCTTGCGCCTGGGACTCGAGGTGGTGGTGCGCGACGGCGAGGCGCGTCAGGGCATGATCGAGGACATCGAGGAGATCGACAAGATCATCGCTCAGTTCCTCGATTTCGCGCGTGACGAGCGCGAGATGCCGGCCGAATCGGTCGATGTGAATGAAGTTCTTGCATCCCTGATCGAGCGCTACCAGCGCGCTGGACACTCGATTGCGTTTCACCGCGGCGATTTGCCGCGCTTGGCGCTGCGGGCCACGGCGCTCTCGCGGCTCGCGGCAAATCTCGTCGACAACGCGCTGCGCCATGGTGCGCCGCCGATCGACATCGCGACGCGTTATGAGCGCGGCTCACTGGTGCTCGAGGTCGCCGATCGCGGGCCCGGGATTCCCGCCGACGACGTCGAGCGGCTGAAGCGGCCCTTCACGCGAGGTGATCCGGCGCGCAGCGGCGCGGCCGGCGCCGGACTCGGCCTCGCGATCGTGGAGCGCATCGCGCGGCTCCACGCCGGAACGCTGGAGCTAGCTCCGAACCCGGGTGGCGGAACGATCGCGAGAGTCACGCTGCGAGCCTGAACCCGCGCCGCGTGCTGCGGATCGAGTCAAGCGGACTGCTGTGCCGCGACGAGCAACACTGTGGCGAGCGCTGCGATGCCCTCGCCCCGCCCCGCGAAGCCGAGCCGCTCCGTGGTCGTTGCTTTGATGCTGACTTGACCCGGAGCTGCGCCGAGGTCCAAAGCGAGATTGGCGACCATGTCCGGTACGTGGGGCGCGAGCTTCGGCGCCTGCGCCACCACGGTGACGTCGAGATTCGCGAGCGCGTATCCGGCCGTGCGCGCCTGTGCCCAGACGCGTCGAAGCAGCGTGCGACTGTCCGCATCCTTATACGCCGCATCCGTATCGGGAAAGTGCGTGCCGATGTCGCCCGCGCCAAGCGCGCCGAGGATCGCATCGCACACCGCGTGCACTAGCACGTCCGCGTCGGAGTGGCCGGCGAGCCCGCGCTCGAAGGGAATGGTGACGCCGCCGAGTACCAGACGGCGACCGGTCACCAGCGCGTGCACGTCGAAGCCGTTGCCGACGCGAAGCGCTGGCATGCTCATTCGCGCCGTGCCTGCGAGGCGAGGATCGCTTCGGCCAGCGCAACGTCCTCAGGATAGGTGATCTTGATGTTCAACGGGCTGCCCTGGATCAGCCGCGGCTTGACTCCCAGCGCTTCGATGGCCTGAGCTTCGTCGGTGATCGCCGTCACGTCGGCCTTCCTCAGCGCATGCTGCAGGATGGCGTAGCGAAACATCTGCGGTGTCTGCGCGCGCCATAGGCCCTCGCGCGACTCGGTCGTCCCCGCGCGGAGACCCGCGCCGGTCTCAGCGCGCTTGAGCGTGTCGGCGAGCGGGATCGCGAGGAGCCCTCCCACGGCCTCGTCCTCCAGCTCTTGCAGCAAGCGATGCAGCGTGGCGAGATCGAGGCACGGCCGCGCCGCATCGTGCACCAGCACCCAATCCTCGGCCTGCGCGTACTCGCCCACCGCAGCGAGACCATTGCGCACCGATTCGGCGCGGGTTGCGCCCCCGCAATAGACCGGCGCAACCCCCGGGATCGAGCCGATCTTCTCGGCGTAGAGCTTGTCGTCACGCGCGAGAACGACGAACACGATAGGAAGAACGACCGCACCATGCAGCGAATCGATGGCGCGCTTCAGGAGAGGCACGCCGGCGATCGGCGTGTACTGCTTCGGCATACCCAGGCCGAAGCGGACGCCCGTACCTGCGGCGGGGATCAGCGCGAATCGTTGCGGCGTGGCCATTGCTTTCGCTTTAGCCGTGTCCCAGATACTTGGCGAGAAAGCGGTCCATCGCTTCGTAGAAGTCGATCTGATTCTCTTCGTTGTGGAAGCCGTGGCCCTCGTTGTCCTTGACCATGTACGGCACGTCCACGCCGCGCTCGCGCAGCGCTTTTACCATCTGGTTGGATTCGTCGACGTTCACGCGCGGGTCGTTCTTGCCCTGCGCGATGAAGAGCGGCGTCTTGATCCGATCGGCATGGAATACGGGCGAAATCGCCGTGAGCAGCTCCTTGTCCTTGACGGGATCGCCGACCATCTCGTAGGTCATTTCCTGGAGCGGCTTCCAGTACGGCGGGATCGTCTTGTACATCGTGAAGATGTTGGAGACCCCGACATAGTCGACCGCGCACGCGTAGAGCTCGGGCGTGAATACCACTCCGGCGAGCGTCGCGTAGCCCCCGTAGCTCGCGCCGTAGATGCAGATGCGCTTGGGATCGGCGATGCCCTCCTTGATCAGGTACTGCACGCCGTCGGTAATGTCGTCCTGCATCTTGCGGCCCCATTGCTTGAACGAGGCCTCCCAGAACTTGCGGCCGAAGCCGGTCGACCCACGATAGTTCATCTGCAGCACGGCATAGCCGCGGTTGGCGAGCATCTGCACTTCGGGATCCCAGCCCCAGACGTCGCGCGCCCAGGGGCCGCCGTGGGGATTGACGATGAGCGGAAGCTTCCTCGCCTCCGCGCCGTTCGGCAGCGTTAGATAGCCGGGGATCGTGAGCCCGTCCCGGGCGCTGTACTCTATCGCGCGCATCCGGGCCATCTTCGACTCCGGAAGCCATGGAGCGATCTCGCCCAGCTTGGTGAGCTTGTCGGAGGCGACATCGTAGAGGTAGCGCGTGCCGGGCGTGCGATCGCTGTACGCCGCGACGATCATCCGGTTCTCGTCGTCGTTCATGCTCTGGATCCCGAACTCGTAGCCGGGAAGCTGTTTTTCGAGCGCGCGGAAGATGCGCTCCGTCTCTCCATCGAGAAAGCGCCGCTCGGGCTTCCACGTCGTGTAGCTGATCACCGTGAGCACCTTGCGCTTGTGCGAATAAGAGAGGCCCTCGACGTCGACGTCGGAGCGCTCGTAGAGAAGCTTCTGCTCGGCGGCCGTCGCCGGATCGACCAGCACGATCGCCTCCTTGTCGCGCCCGAGATTCGACGCGGCATACAGGAGCTTGTTGTCGAAAGTGAAGAACAGCGGGCTGAAGCTGTCGCGGAAGCTCGTCGTGAGCACGGTCTTGAATGCACCGCTGGCGCCGTCGCGGTAAAGAAAACTCGTGTTCACGCCATCGGAGGTCTGCGCGCCGCGG
>DATJWL010000096.1:0-6514 GCA_035501215.1 Casimicrobiaceae bacterium | reverse complement strand
CGATCTCGCGGAACAGGCGCGCGTTCTGGATCGCCATCGCCGATTGAGTAGCGAAGGTCTTCAGCAGCTCGACGATCTCGGGCGCAAAAACGCCCGGCGTCTTGCGCGTCACCGAGAGTGCCCCCATCACGCGATTCTCGTGCAGGAGCGGGACGGTGAGAATCGCCCGGTAACCCGCGCGCACCAGCACATCCTTGCGGCTGCTCTGATAGCCCTCATCGAGGATATCCGGGACCTGCGCGGCCTCGCGCGTCACCGCGGTGCGGCCGACGGTGCCGTCGCCCTTGCGGATCGGCGCCCGGCGCACCGCCTCAAGCAGCTCGTCGGCCACGCTATCGGCGGCCTGGAGCCGGAATTCCTCCGCTTGTTCGTCGTACTCGTAGATGGAGCCGTTATCGAGGCCTGTAAGCTTCACCGCGCGCTCGACGATCGTCTGCAGCACCTTGTCGAGCTCGAGCGTCGAGCTGATGGCTTGCCCGACCTCGCCCAGCGCCGTGAGCTGCCCAACCGACTTCGTCAAAGCCTCAGTGCGGCTCTGCAACTCCTTGAACAGGCGCACGTTCTCAATTGCGATCACCGCCTGGTCGGCGAAGGTCTTTAGCAGATCAACCTGCGCCTCCGGTGTGCTTCCAGCCTCGCGCCACGCCACGACGATCACACCATGGACCACGCTGCCGCGCATCATGGGCACCGCCAGCATGCGGCGCCAGCCTCCGCGCACGGCATACGCCCGGTCATAGAGCGGATCGGACTGAGCGTCCGGAATGTGGACTACCCGCTTCTCGGCCACCACGCGCCCGGATAGCTCCGATGGATGCGGCTTCTTCGGATAGCGGGCACTGACCAAGCGCTTGAAGTCCTCGTCCCCATGCAGCGCCTCGATGTGCAGCTGTTCGCCATCGTAGCGCTGTACATTGCAGAACACCGCGCTACATAGCCTCGCGGCGTTGTGCACAATCGTCTCGAACACGGGCTGGGCATCCATCGTCGCGCCGCTGATAGCGCTGAGGATGTTCGCCGTCGCCGTTTGCCGCTCGAGGGCCTCCTTCGTCTCGTTGAACAGGCGCACGTTCTCGATCGCGATGACCGCCTGGTCGGCGAAGGTCTTGAGAAGCTCGATCTGGTGCGCGCTGAAATCCACTGCTTCACGCCGAGCGACGCTGATAAACCCGATGCCCGCCCCCTCGCGCATCATCGGCACGACGATATTGCTTCGGTGCCCCCGCGCTCGAGCCGACGCGCGGACCTCCTCAGGCACGGCCGGATCAGTTTGCATGTCGCGATGCACGAGCGGGGACCCCGTGCGGACGGCCTGCGCCAGTCTTGGCCGGCTCCCGACTGGCCTCGGGTAAGTGCTCCTTAGCGCTTCATCGCCCTGCTGGCTCGTCGACGTCAGAGCCGCGAGATGGAACATGTCGTCCTGCACGCGGAAAACCGCTGCAGAATATCCATTGAGCAATCGGACCGCGCTCGCTGCGATCGCGTCAAACACCGGCTGCACGTCGGTCGGGGACTCGCTGATCACCTTGAGAATCTCCGCCGTCGCCGTCTGCCGCTCGAGCGCTTCCTTCGTCTCGTTGAACAGGCGCACGTTCTCGATCGCGATCACGGCCTGATCAGCGAAGGTTTTAAGCAGAGCGATCTGGTGAGGCGTGAATGGCGCGGCCAGCGTTCGCGCCACCGACACGGAGCCAAGCGGCGCGCCGTCCCTAAGGAGCGGTACGGCAAGGATGCTGTTGATCCCTCCGGACTTCGCGATCCCGTCCGGCTGGTATTCCGGATCGGCCATCACATCAGGCATGTGCACAATCTCGCGGGTGAGAATGCAGCGCGAAGCCGCGCCACGCCGGCTTGGCCGGACCGGGAACGAAGCACGAATTTTGTCCATCGTTTGCGCGGGGGCGGTTGCACTGATCGCTGCAACATGCACTAGCTCGCCGTCGAAGCGCGTCACCACACCGAAGCCACTGCCGCAGAGGTCGACCGCCTTCTGGGCTACCGTATCGAACACCGGTTGGACATCCGACGGCGACGCCGCTATCACCTGAAGGATCTCCGATGTCGCTGTCTGCCGCTCGAGCGCCTCCCTGGTCTCGTTGAACAGGCGCACGTTCTCGATCGCGATCACAGCCTGGTCCGCAAATGTCTTGAGCAGATCGATCAGGGCCGTGGGCGTCCGCCCTGGCTCCTGCCAGCCAAGGACGATGACTCCAAGCACGCTGCCTTCCCGAAGCATCGGCACGCCGAGCATTCGTCGCAAACCAAGTATCGCCGCGTGCTCGCGGTCATACAGTGAATCGGCCTGGACGTCGTCGACCTGCTCGACCCTGCCGCTGAGAATGACTCGTCCCGACATCACCGAGGCGTCGCCGGGTTCGACGGGATATCGCGTTCGCAAATGCCGCTCGTCCTCAGGCGAAAAGCCGTGCACAGCAGCGATATGCAGCAGCTTTCCGTCGTAGCGCAACACGGTGCAATAAACCGCCTTGCTGAGGTTATGCGCGCTGCGCGCGATGGTTTCAATTACCGGCGACGCGTCGGTCTGCGCGCCGGAGATGGCCGCAAGCACCTCAGATGTCGCTGTCTGCCGCTCGAGCGCCTCTTTGGTCTCGTTGAACAGGCGCACGTTCTCGATGGCGATCACGGCCTGGTCAGCAAAGGTCTTGAGCAATGCGATCTGATGCTCGCTAAACGGCCCTGCGGCCTTGCGCGTGACGCTGAGAGTGCCGATGACCTCGTCCATGCGAACCAGTGGCACGATGAGATTGCTGCGAAACCCCCTGGCGCGCGCAAGCTTCCGGTAGGCGTCTAGATGCTCCGCAGCTTCCGTGTCGGCGATATGGACCGGCGCCGCGGTGCGAATGACCTTGTTGTGCTCTGTAGGACCAACGACCGGCCTCGGGAATCGCGCTCTCAATGCCGCGTCCCCCGACGGATCGGTCGACGTCAGGGCAGCGAGCTGCAATCGATCGCCGGCGACCCGCGTCAGCGCCGCAGAATGGCCGTCGACCAGCCGCATCGCGCTCGCGACGATCCCTTCGAAAATCGGCTGAACGTCTGAAGGCGACCGGGCGATGATTCCCAGAATCTCTGCCGTAGCCGTCTGCCGCTCAAGCGCTTCTCTAGTCTCGTTGAACAGGCGCACGTTCTCGATCGCGATCACGGCCTGAGCGGCGAAGGTCTGCAACAGATTGACCTGCTTCTCGGGAAACATCCCGGCCTCGGCGCGGTTGACCGCGATCGAACCGATGACTTCGCCTTCGCGAAGCATGGGCACCGCCATCGTGCTGCGGTACCCCGCCAGACGGGCAGCCTCCTTGACGGAGTATCGGGGGTCAGCCAGCACGTCTGCGATCTGAACTGGCACCCGTTCGAGGATGGCGCGCGCGGTCACCGCGCCGCCATCGGCGCGCATCGGGAATTGGGTGCGCATCGCATCGCTCGCCTCGCGCGAAACGCCATGGTAGGAGACCAAATGCACCTGTTCGCCATCGAAGCGTGCCACCGCGCTGACAATGCCGCCGCACAACACGCGCGCACGCTCGGCGATGGCCTCGAACACCGGCTGTACATCGGTCGGCGAACTGCTGATCACCTTCAAGATCTCCGCCGTCGCCGTCTGCCGCTCGAGCCCCTCCTTCGTCTCGTTGAACAGGCGCACGTTCTCGATCGCGATCACCGCCTGGTCGGCGAAGGTCTTGAGCAGATCGAGTTGGTGCTCCGTGAGCCGGCCGGCCTCCCGGCGCGTCACGTTCAGGGATCCGATGGCAACGTCGTTGCGGACCATCGGCACGAACACGACGCTTTTGAACCCGCGCACGCGCGCCAACTCCTTGCCGGCGGGCTCGACGGTGGGGTCCTTTTCGAAGTCGTCGATGAATTCGGGCGCGCGCTGGCGAACCGCCTTGCCCATGGGCGTGCCCTCGATGGAGATCGGGAAGTATTTTCTCAGCGCCTCGGTGCCCTCGGGACCGGTCGCGGTGTAGGCCGCGAGCTTGAGCTTCTCGCGGTCAACCAGCGTAACTGTCACCGAGAAGGCGCCGATCAACCGCTTCGCCGTCTCCACGATCGTATCGAACACGGGTTGCACGTCCGACGGCGAGCTGGCGATCACCTTGAGGATCTCTGCCGTCGCCGTCTGCCGCTCGAGCGCTTCCTTCGTCTCGTTGAACAGGCGCGCGTTCTCGATCGCGATCACCGCCTGGTCGGCGAAGGTCTCGAGCAGCTTGATCTGGTGCTCGCTGAACGGGCCCGCTTCCCTGCGCGTAACGTTGATCGTGCCGAACGCGACGCCGTTGTGCAGGAGAGGCACCCAAAGGTTGCTGCGAAAACCGCGTGCGCGCGCGAATGCCTTCGTCTCCGGTTGCGTCTCGGGATCGGTTTCGTAGTCGCTGCGAAATTCGGGCTTTCCAGTCCGCAGCACCCTCGCCGTAGTGACAGTCGACGAGAGTGGCCGAGGATAGTAGTTCTTCAGCGCCTCCAACACCTCCGGACGCGTCGCGGTATGCGCAACGAGGTGGAGTTGGTCGCCGACGGCCCGCGTGACAGCTCCAGACATGCCGCCAAGCAAGCGCATCGCGCTAGCGGCTATCGCATCGAACACCGGCTGCACGTCCGAGGGCGAGCGTGCGATGAGCTTCAGGATCTCCGCCGTCGCCGCGCGTTGCGCACGCGCTTCAGTCAGTTCGCGCCTGAGCCGAACGGCGGCGGACTCGACGGGCGTGCGCGCCTTGCGCCGCTGCGTCGCCTGAGCGCCCTTCCCGGCCTTCAGCTTGCGTGCCGCCATGGCTCCCCTCCCCTGGGGAGCGGCAATTATCGGGGATTCGCGATCAGGTCGGCAGCTTTCTCGGCAATGGCGATGACGGCCGCATTGGTGTTTCCTGACACCACCGCCGGCATCACCGAGGCGTCGACCACGCGCAGGCCCTGCAACCCTCTTACGCGCAGTTGTGAGTCGACCACTGAATCTGCATCCGTGCCCATGCGGCAGGTCGAGGTCGGGTGGAACACGGTCTCCCCCGTTTGCCGCACCGTCTCGAGGAGATCGGCGTCGGTCTGCACGCCCGGCCCCGGAAACTCCTCCCGGACGATGTAGTCGCGCAGCGGCGCGGCCGCGGCGATGCGCCGGATCAGCTTGAGGCCTTCCACCATCACGCGGCGGTCATTCTCGGTGGCGAGGTAGTTGTAGCGGATGGCGGGCGCCGCGCGCGGGTCGGCGGAGCGGATGCGCACCGAGCCGCGCGATTCCACCTGCAGCTGCGACACCGAGAGCGTGAAGCCCGACCAGGGATGCAGAACGCCGCCGCGTTTCGCGGTGGAGAAGTTGATGAAGTAGATCTGCGCGTCCGGGCGCTTCAATTCCGGCCGGGTGCGCACGAACGCGGCGCCCTGCCCGGCGCTGATGGTGAGCGGCCCGCGGCGGAAGAGCGCGTAGTCGAGCCCGAGCTTCGCCTTGCGCCACAGGCTCCGCATGTCGTCGTTCAGAGTGATCGGCCGGTTGCAGCGCCAGAACGTGCGGCAGTAGAAGTGGTCCTGCAGGCCCTCGCCCACCCGCGGCGCATCGAGCACCACGGCAATGCCGTGCTCTTCCAGCAGCGCGCGCGGCCCGACGCCGGAGAGCTGCAGCAGTTGCGGGGAATTGAACGATCCGCCGGAAAGGATGACTTCGCGGCTTGCTCTCGCCTGGAACCGTTTTTCGCCCTTGACGTATTCGACCGCGAAAGCCCTCTTTCCCTCGAACAAAATGCGCGCGGCCAGCGCCTCCGTCTCCACCTTCAGGTTCGGCCGCCGCTCCGCCGGGCGCAGGTATTCGACCGCGGTGCTGCTGCGCCGGCCGTTGCGCATCGTCGCCTGGTAGTAGCCGGCGCCCTCCTGGATTTCGCCGTTGAAGTCGTCGTTGCGCGGGATGCCGAGCGACGCCGCGGAGGCGATGAAAGCATCGGCCAGTTCATGGCGCTCCAGGTCCGAGACGCCGAGCGGGCCGCCCGCGCCGTGCCAGGCGCTCGCGCCGCGGCTCTGGTGTTCGGCCTTCTTGAAATACGGCAGCAGCTCGACGTGCGACCAGCCGGGTACTTCCCAGGCGTCGAAGTCCTCCGGCTGCCCGCGGATGTAGACCAGGCCGTTGATCGACGAGGAGCCGCCCAGCACCTTGCCGCGCGGGCTGAAGATGCGCCGGCCGTTCAGCGCCGGCTCCGGTTCCGAGTCGTAGGCCCAGTTGACGTCGCGGCGCGCGAACAGCCTGCCGTAGCCGAGCGGGATGTGGATCCAGGGACTCGTGTCGCGCGGTCCCGCTTCGAGCAGCAGCACCGTCGTCCTGCCGTCGGCGCTCAGGCGGTTCGCCAGCACGCAGCCGGCCGAACCGGCGCCGACGATGACGTAGTCGAAGCTGCCCGCCATATGGGGGAATGTCAGCGCGCGGCCGTCAGCGCGGCGTGGAAATGTGCATGCCGCCGTCGACGAAAATGGTCTCGCCCGTGGTCTGGCGCGCGCCCTCGATCAGCCAGACGATGGTGTC
>DATJWL010000095.1:0-14515 GCA_035501215.1 Casimicrobiaceae bacterium | reverse complement strand
CGAATATTTCTGTTGCTGGATGGCGGCGGGGATGCCGAAGATGAATATCGCCACGCCTGCTGCGATGTAGGCTTCGAGCACCTGCAGCGGGTGCACGCCGTCGATCCACATCATGGTCGTCGTCGTGTCGCCCACGACGCTACCCGAGCCGCCAGCATTCGACGCAGCGACGATCGCCGCGAGATAGCCGATGTGCACCTTGGCCCGAAACAGCTGGTGCGCCATCGCGCCGCCGATCAACGCCGCGGCGATGTTGTCGAGGAAGGAGGACAGCACGAAGATCATCAGCAGCAGCACGAAGCCGCCCTTCCAGTCGTCGGGAAGCAGGCGCGGCAGCTCTAGCGGGACGCGGCTCTTCTCGAAGTGGCGCGACAGCAGCGCGAACCCCATCAGCAGGCAGAAGAGGTTGCTGAGCACCACCCATTCGTGCCCGAGATGCGCAAAGAGCCCTCCGATGCCGGACCCTTCCTTGAAGCCCGTGAAGGCGAGCTTGTAGATCGTGATGACGGCGAGTCCCGAGACGGCGATCTTGAGCGTGTAGTGATGGAAGAGCGCGACCCCGATCAGCGTCAGCCCGAAGAGGATGAAGTCGACCGGAATGCCGGCGACCGCCGGAAGGTGCGACATCGCAGCGCCAGCCGCCGGCGCTGCCACCAGCAGGGCCAGGCAAGGCAGCGCAAAGGCGAGGGCACGCAGGCGGCGAGGCAGCATGGTCTTGTTCCCAGGGGTGAGGGGCCAGGACAGGTGCCGCCCGGCGTGTTATTGTGCCGCCGATTGTAGCCTGCACGTCGCCGCGGGCCAAAGTAAGGTCTCATTCGGCTCCTTGCCCGGGCGGAAAGGCCCGCCGACGCGGCTTCCCGCGTGGCAAGCTCCTTGCTTGTCAGTACCCGGTTCGGCCCTTAGACTGCTTGCTTCGCGCCCGAGGGAACCAGGGAGGGGAGCAGGCAGCAGCCAGCCCGTGGCGATGGCGCTCACCAAATCACTGACCCGCCTCGACCACCCGACGCAGCAGACACACGGCGAAGGAGTGGAGCGAGAGGCCCTGCTGGCGCTGTCCCAGCGCAAGCTGAATGCGCTCGCCCTGCCGGTTTGCTACATCGACGCGGAACAGCATTTCCGCTTCGTCAACCGCGCCTACGTCGACTGGACCGAGAGGTCGAGCAGCGAGGTCATCGGCCGCGAGATCATCGAGGTCGAGGGCCGCGAGCTATATCAGGTCTACCACGCCTACATCGAGGCCGCGCTCTCCGGCGAGCGGGTGAGCTTCGAGCGCCAGCTCTCCAGCGCCAAGCGCAACGCCTTCTGGGTTCGCGTCGACTACTACCCCGACAAGGGACCGCGCGGCGAGGTCCGCGGCTTCCTCGCCACCTACACCGACATCGACAGCATCAAGTGCCTCGAGCTCGAGGCGGGGGAGCGCGAGCACCGCCTGCGGCTCGTCATCGACAGCGTGGGCCTGCCGATCTTCTACTTCGACCGCGCGTTGCGGCTGCGCTTCGCCAACAAGCCGTACGGCAATTACATCGGGATACCGGTCGACGACCTCCTCGGTCAGCCGCTCAAGAATTTCATCGCCGCGGACGCGCTCAACGAAATGCACGGCTACGTCGAGCGTGCGTTTGCCGGCGCGACGGTCGCCTACGACCGCCGCGAGCGGCCCGCCTCGGGCGATCTGCGCTGGGTGCGCATCTCGCTCTTCCCGGACCGCGAGCCGGGAGGACGCACCGGCGGCGCGTTCGTGGTCATCAACGACATCGAGGACGACATTCGCATTCGCGAGGCGCTGAAGGCGCAGGAAGCGCAGTTCCGGCTCTTCGCGGACAACATCCCCGGTCCGATCGCCTACCTCGACAAGTCGCTGCGCTATACGTTCGTCAACCAGGCGTTCGCGAACTGGGCTTGCCGGCCGCAGGAACAGATCTACGGGCGCACACCCTACGAGGTGATGCCCTCCGACGTGACCGCGTTCCTGCGCCCGATCATCAAGCGCGCGCAGGAAGGCGAGAACGTCGAGTACGAGCGCGTCGGCGTGTCGGTCGACAACCAGCGCCGCTGGATGCACGGGCGCATTGCGCCAGACCTCGATGGCACGGGCAAGGTGCGCGGGCTGTATTGCACCGAATACGACATCCACGATCTCAAGCTCACCGAGCAGGCGCTTGCCACGCGAGAAGAGCAGCTTCGCCTGTTCACCGACAACATTCCCGAGCCGGTCGTCTACGTCGACCAGGGCCGCAGCTACACGTTCGTAAACGACGCCTTTCTGCGCCTGGTCGGGCTCGACCGCGAAGAGGTGATCGGCAAGACCGCCGAGGACGTGCTCGGACCCGACGTAGTCGAATTCCAGCGGCCGTACCTCGAGCGCGCGGCCAGGGGCGAGTCGGTGACCTACGAGCGCGAGAGCACCGACGCCAACGGCCGCGAGCGCTGGCTGCGCAACCGCATCGTGCCCGACTTCCGCTTCGACGGGACGATCAAGGGTTACTACATCGTCGGCCACGACATCACCGACCTCAAGGAAGCACAAAATGCCCTGGCCGCGCGCGAATCGCAGTTGCGCGCGATCATGGACGGCGTGCCGGCGCCGGTGGCCTACATCGACCGCGACGAGCGCTGCCAGTACGTCAACCGCACCTTCCTGCATTACTTCGGGCTCGCTGCAGAGCAGGTGACCGAGCTACGCCTGCGCGACGTCGTTGGCCACGGCATCTATCAGAGCGCGCAGGTGATGCTCGCGCGCGCGTTGCGCGGCGAATCGACTTCGTTCGACCGCCTCGTCCCGGGCGCCAACGGCGAACGCCGCTGGATGACCATCCGCGTCGTTCCGGACATGAGCGCGGAGCGCGAGATCGCCGGCGCGTTCGTGCTGATGAACGACATCCATGGGCTGAAGCAGGCCCAGGAAGCGTTGCGCGCGAGCGAGGCGGAGTTGCGCCTCATCATGGACAACGTGCCGGCGCGCGTGGCCTACATCGACCGCGATTACCGATTCCGCTTTCTCAACCGCCACAACGAGGAATGGCTCTCCGAGAGCCGCAAGGAGCTGACCGGGCGGCGCATCGGCGAAGTCGTCGGCGAAGCGCGCGGCCGCCAGCTGCAGCCGCTGCTCACGCGAGTGCTCGCGGGAGAGACGGTCTCGACCGAGCAGCTCCTCGCGCAGCCGAACGGGGAGCAGCGCTGGGAATCGGTTCACTTCGCCCCGAACCGCGACGCCGAGGGCAACGTGATCGGCATCTACGCGGTGCACACCGACATCCACGATCAGAAGCGCAACGAGGAGGCGCTGCGCCGCGCCAACTGGATGCTCTCCTCGCACATCAACAACACGCCGCTCGCGGTGCTCGAATGGGACCGCGATTTCCGTCTCGTGCGCTGGTCGCCGCAGGCGGAGAACATCTTCGGCTGGCGCGCCGAGGAAGTGCTCGGCATGCCGCTAACCGGAAGCCAGCTCACGCACGAAGCCGACCGCGACCGCGTGGTCGAGCTGATCGACAAGCTGATGGCGGGCGAGCAGCCGCGCGCGACCGGCCTCAACCGCAACCACCGCAAGGACGGCGAGACGATCTGGTGCGAGTGGTATCACTCGTGCCTGCTCGACGATCAGGGCCGCATCGTGTCCATCTTGTCCTTCGTGCAGGATGTCTCGTCGCGCATCCAGGCCGAGGAGCGGCTGCAGTATCTGGCCACGCGCGATGCGCTCACGGGGCTCCCCAACCGCGTGCTGCTGCAGGAGCGCCTCACCCAGGCCATCGCGCAGGCGCGGCGCAGCGGCAAGCGCGTCGGCGTGATATTCATCGACCTCGACCGCTTCAAGAACGTGAACGATACGCTGGGGCACCGCATCGGCGACGAGCTGCTCAAGCGCGTCACCGCTGCGCTATCGCATGCCTTGCGCGAAGCGGACCTGCTGGCGCGCCTCGGCGGCGACGAATTCATGGTCATCGTCGAGGACTTCGACGACCCCGGCGTGCTCAACCGCATCGCGCAGAAGCTGCAGGATGCCGTGTCGCAACCCTTCGAGATCGAAGAGCACGACATCTACATGACTTCTTCGATCGGGATCTCGGTCTACCCCGACGACGGCGACGCGCCCGAGGAACTGCTCAAGCATGCCGACGTGGCGATGTACCGCTCGAAGGAGCTGGGCCGCAGCACCTACCAGTTCTTCGACGCAGGTCTCGCCGAGCGCCGGCTGAAGCAGCACACGCTGGAAACGGCGCTGCGCACGGCGGTCAAGAACAACGCGCTCAAGCTGCACTACCAACCGGTGGTGCGCGTCGCAGACAAGACGATGGTCGGCGCGGAAGCGCTGCTGCGCTGGCACGACGAGGAGCATGGAGACGTCGCGCCGCAGGTCTTCATCCCTCTGGCCGAGGAATCGGGTCTGATCCACGTGCTCGGCGAGTGGGTGTTGCGCACTGCGGCGCAGCAGTGCGTCGCTTGGCGGAAGGCGGGACTCGTGCTCAACGTCTCAGTGAACCTCTCCGGCCGGCAGTTCTACCGCGACGATCTCGCGCACCGCATCTCCACGATCGTGCGCGAGTCCGGCTGCGATCCGAAATGGATCGAGCTGGAGGTTACCGAATCGAGCCTGCTGCACGACCTCGACGCGATCCGCAGGGTCCTCGAGCAGTTGCGCGAAGAAGGCTTCGGCGTGGCGATCGACGATTTCGGCACCGGCTACTCGAGCCTGTCGCACCTGAAGCACTTGCCGATCGATACGCTCAAGATCGACATCTCGTTCATCTCCGACATCGAGACCGATCCAGGCGATGCGGCGATCACCGAAGCGATCATCGCGCTCGCGCGAGGCCTCGGGCTGCGCGTCGTGGCGGAGGGCGTAGACGCGCGCGAGCAGCTCGAGTTCCTGTCCGCGCGCGGCTGCCACTGCTTCCAGGGCTTCCTGCTAAGCGAGCCTCTGCCCGCGGATCAGCTTCTCGCCTTCGGCAAGGCGAAGCATTAGCCTGCTAGCCTTCGGCGGGCTCCTTCCCGCTGCGAAGCGCGAGCCTCAGCGCGAGGGCAATCGCTCGAGCCATTTCAGCAGCGGCTCCGCCGCGCTCTCCCACTGCCGTTCCAGCATCATCATATGCGCAAGCCCGGGCACGATGGCCGCTTCGGTTTCGTACAGGGCCGCGGTCGCGCGCGCATCTCCAGGGTGGGAGATGCGGTCGCCCTGCGCGCCGAGCACGAACGGCGTGACCCTGACGCCGGAGCGGTCGCTGTGCCAGCGCAGCGTCAGATCGAGAATGGCGCGCGGCGATTCCGGGCCGAGGTGGAACAGCGCTTCGGTGAGCACCGCGGGCGCGACATCGTCGCTGAAATAGAGGGGCCGCAGCGCAGCGAGCACGTCGCTGGCGAAATGCGGCGCGTCGAGCCGCTGCAGGTTGACCAGATACTCGGGTTGCACGGCGAGAAGGCGTCCCGCCATCGGCCCGAGGCCGCCAGGCGGCACCGGGGCGAGCAGCGCCGCGGCTCGGACGGGCCCTTTGACGAGCAGGTGCTCGACAACCGAGGCGCCCATCGAATGACCGATCAGCACCGGCGGCTCCTCGAGACCCGCCGCCACGCGCTCCACGTCGATCGCGTAGTCGTCGACGCCGGCGACGAAGAGCGTCTCGCGGCCCCCGCTTGCGCCGTGTCCGCGCAGCGAGAGGGCGTGGGCGGGGTAGCCGTGCGCTGCGAACCACGGCAGAAAATACCGGTCCCAGCACCAGGCGTCGCAGTAGCCGCCGTGCACGAATAGAAGGGGTGGCTTGCCGGTTGCCCGCGCCGGGCGATGCGAGCGCACTTCGATGTTCGGTTCCGGTGGCAGCATCGTGTCCGAGAGCGAAGTGCGCGACGGCAGCGTGCTAAGATGACGACCGCTGCGGGCGGCAAACGGTTCGCCGTCGCATCGCAATACAGCGCGCAAAGCGCATGCGCGAAAGAGCGCGCTATTCTACATGACCCGAACCATGCGCCGCGGCGCCGCGACTTTTCCGATTGCGATCTACGACCCCGAATGCCGGCGTTGCGCCCGGCTTGCGCACTATCTCGACCAGGTCCAGGCGAAGCACCCGACCTATCACTGCCGTCCCGTAGCGCCGTTCGGAGCGATGGATGCGTTGCTCGTCATCGTCGGACTCGCTCCGGGCATGCACGGGGCCAACGCCACCGGCCGGCCGTTCACCGGCGATTATGCCGGGAAGCTGCTCTATGCCACGCTTCACAAGTTCGGCTTCGCATCGCGGCCGCGTTCGGTTTCGGCGAACGATGGGCTGCGCCTCATCGATGCGCGGATAACCAACGCAGTGAAATGCCTGCCTCCTGCCAACAAGCCGCTGCCCTCGGAAGTCCGCAACTGCAACGCCTATCTCACCGCGGAGCTTGCCACACTTCCCGACGGCGCAGCGGTGCTCGCGCTGGGACGCATTGCTCACGACGCCGCGGTGCGCGCGCTCGGCGTCCCCGGCGCGCGGCACAAGTTCGCGCACGGCGCGGTGCACGTGCTCGAGCGCGGTGTGCGGCTTTTCGACAGCTATCATTGCAGCCGGCAGAATACAAACACGAAGCGGCTCACCCCGGCGATGTTCGAACGCGTGTTCGCCGCGATCGCACGCCATCGAGGAGGTGCGAGGGGCCGGTCGACGGTTCGAGACACGGCCGCGACGCTCTAGAGACATGACCGAGACGAAATCGCGTCCGGAAACCGACGCCGCCTTCGACGCGCGCGAGCTGATCGCCTCGCTGCCGAACCAGCCGGGCGTGTATCGCATGCTCAATGCGGCCGGCGAGACGCTGTACGTCGGCAAGTCGCGCGACTTGAAGAAGCGCGTCGCGAGCTACTTCCAGAAAACCGATCACCTGCCGCGCACGGCAGCGATGGTGGCGCAGGTCGCGGGCGTCGAAACCACCGTCACGCGCTCCGAGGGCGAAGCGCTGCTGCTTGAAAACAATCTCATCAAGGCGCACCAGCCGCGCTACAACGTTCTCTTCCGCGACGACAAGAGCTATCCGTATCTGTGCTTGAGCGGCGAGCGCTTTCCGCAGCTTCGCTTCCATCGGGGGAAACTCGAGAAGCCGCACCGCTATTTCGGCCCGTTCCCGAGCGCCGGCGCGGTGCGCGAAGGCATCGCAGTGCTGCAGAAGGTGTTCCAGCTCCGGAGCTGCGAAAACAGCGTCTTCGCCAACCGCTCGCGCCCGTGCATGCTCTATCAGATCCAGCGCTGCACCGGTCCCTGCGTCGGACTCATCAGCGAGACGGACTATCAGGAGGACGTGCAGAACGCCGTGCTGTTCTTGCAGGGCAAGACGACCGAGGTGCTGGATGTCCTGCAGCGGCAGATGGAGGCCGCGTCGGCCGCCCTCGCGTTCGAGAAGGCAGCTAAGATCCGCGACAAGATCACGCGGCTCAATCAACTGCAGTCGCGTCAGTTCGTCGAGAGCGCGACCGCGGGCGACATCGACGTCATCGCCGCGGCGACCGAGCGGGGACTGACGGCGGTCAACCTGGTGATGATCCGCGGAGGCCGCCACGTCGGCGACCGCACCTTCTTCCCGCAGCACGCGGAAGCCGCGCCGCACGCGGACATCGTGCGGGCGTTCCTGGAGCAGCACTATCTCGAGCGCCCCGCGCCGCCGACGATCATCGCCGAAACGGCGGAAGACGAGGTGCTGGCGGACGTGCTCTCGGCGCAGTCGGGGCGCAAGGTGCAGCTCACTTCCAATCCCGGCGGAGAGCGGCGGGTCTGGCTTGCGATGGCCACGCAGAACGCGCAGCTCGCGATTCGCCAGAAGCTCGCGCAGAAGGCCACGCAGGACGATCGGCTCGCCGCGCTGCAGGAAGCGCTCGGACTCCCGCCCACGACGCAACGCATCGAGTGCTTCGACGTGTCGCACACGATGGGCGAGGCGGCGGTGGCGAGCTGCGTCATCTTCGACAAGCTTGCGATGCAGACGAGCGAGTACCGGCGCTTCAACGTCAAGCCTGCAACCGGCGGTGACGATTACGCGGCGCTGCGCGAGGCGCTCTCGCGCCGCGTGGCGCGGCTCGTCACCGGAGAGTTTCCGACGCCGGACCTGCTGATCATCGACGGCGGCAAGGGACAGGTCGGCGTGGCTGCCGAAGTGCTTGCGGAGCAGGGCCTGCACGCGACGCAGTTGATCGGCATCGCCAAGGGACCCGAACGCAAGCCGGGGCTCGAGGAGATCATCTTTGCCGATCGCGCTGCGCCGCTTGTCCTGCCACCGGATCACCCGGGCCTGCATTTGCTCCAGCAGATCCGCGACGAGGCGCACCGCTTCGCGATCCAGGGGCATCGGGCGCGGCGCGGCAAGGCGCGCACGACCTCGACCCTGCAGCAGATCGGCGGCATCGGCGGCAAGCGCCGCAAGGCGCTGCTCGCGCACTTCGGTGGGCTCAAAGGCGTGCAGGCCGCGAGCGTGGACGATCTCACCCGTGTGCCCGGCATCAGCCGCGCGCTCGCCGAGCGCATCTTCGCCGAGCTGCATTGATGGGCATGACCTTCAACCTGCCGACCGCGCTCACCTGGCTCAGGATCGTGCTGATCCCGGTGCTGGTCGGCGTGTACTACCTTCCCGAGTCGCTGCTCACGCTTGTCGCGAAGAACTGGGTCGCGATGGGGATCTTCGCGTTTGCCGCGATCACCGACTGGGCCGACGGTTATCTCGCTCGCCGCTGGGGACAAACATCGGCCTTCGGCGCCTTTCTCGATCCGGTGGCGGACAAGTTGATCGTCGCCGCCGCGCTCATCATGCTGGTATGGCTCGGCCGCGCGGATGCGTGGCTCGCGATCATCATCATCGGCCGCGAGATCGCCGTCTCAGCGCTCCGCGAATGGATGGCGCAGCTCGGACAGGCGAGGAGCGTTGCAGTCGCCTTCATCGGCAAGGTGAAGACGGTGGCGCAGCTCACCGCGATCATCGCGCTGCTTCTCTATCAACCGCTCATTCCAGGCATCAACACCATCTGGCTCGGCACCTTCGCGCTGTGGGTCGCGGCGATTCTCACGCTCTGGTCCATGGTCCACTATCTGCGGCTCGCAGCGCCGCACATCAGGCGTGGTGACCAGCCGCATAGCGTCCGCGGAGACGAATGACTCTCCCTGCCGCCGCTCCAGCGCTGATCGAGAAGATCGCAGTCGCCAACCGCATTCTCTATCGGATCGGAGTGGTCGACGGCTTCGGTCACGTCAGCGCACGCCATGACAAGTCGCCGAGCCATTTCCTGCTCGCCCGCAACATGGCGCCGGCACTCGTCAAGCGCGAGGACATCCTCACCTTCGATCTCGACGGGAATGCACACAATGCGGAGGGAAAGCGCGTTTATGTGGAGCGCTTCATCCATAGCGAGATTTACCGCGCGCGTCCCGACGTGCAGGCGGTCGTCCACAGTCACTCGCCTAGCGTGATCCCTTTCGGCGTCACGGCGCAGATGCTGCAGCCGGTCTTTCACATGAGCGGCTTCCTCGGCGAGGGAAGCTCTCTCTTCGATATTCGCGACGTGGCCGGCGATACCAACATGCTAGTGAGCAACGGAGCGCTCGGCGCGGCGCTCGCTGCATCTCTTGGCTCGCGATCGACGGTCCTGATGCGCGGGCACGGCTCGACCGTGATCGGCGCCTCGGTGGAGCAGGCGGTCTACCGCGCGTACTATGCGGAAGTCAACGCCAGGCTGCAGATGCAGGCGAAGCTGCTGGGCGAAGTCAAATATCTCAGCGATCAGGAGGCGGCGAAGGCGGCCGCGGCCAACGACATGCAGCTCGCGCGGGTGTGGGAGCTCTGGCGGCGGGAGATCGGATCGATCGAATAAGTGAAAGCCGGGATCAAGGAGGAGATCATGAGGTGGACGAGACTGCTTGCGGGCGTGCTGCTGGCAATGCTCGCATTCCCGGCGGCTGCCGAATCGAACCAGATCGCCGTCGCGCAGCAGTACGGTGTGAGCTTCCTGCCGCTCATGGTGATGGAGCGTGACAAACTGGTCGAGAAGCACGCGAAGGCCGCGGGCCTCGGCGACGTGCAGGTGAGCTGGGTGAAGGTGGCCGGACCCAGCGTCATGAACGACGGCGTGATCAGCGGCGCCCTCACGTTCATCGCGGTTGGCGCGCCGTCCATGATCACGCTGTGGGACAAGACCAACGGCCAGGTCAAGGGCGTTTCGGCGATGACGACGTACCCTCTCTACCTGATCACGCGCAATCCCAACGTGAAATCGGTGCGCGACTTCGGCGACAAGGACAAGATCGCGGTGCCGTCGATCAAGGTCTCGACGCAGGCGATCATGCTGCAGATGCTCGCCGCGAAGGAATTCGGCGACGCCGACTGGGCACACCTCGATCCGTACACGGTCGCGCTTTCGCATCCGGATGCCGTGCTCGCGCTCACCAACAGCAGCGCCGGGGTGAACGCGCATTTCAGCTCCTCGCCGTTCTACGAGCAGGAGATCAAGCTGCCGGGCGTGCGTCTCCTTACCACCAACTACGAGATCCTCGGCGGGCCCGCGACCGCGGTAGTCATCGCGGCGTCAGCCAAGTACCGCGAGGCCAACCCGAAATCCTACAAAGCCTTCTTCGACGCGTTGAGCGAAGCCATCGACGCGATCAACAAGGACAAGCGTGCCGCGGCGAAAACCTATCTCGAGCAGGCCAAGGACACCAAGAATAGCGTGGACGACATCTACGCGATAATCGCCGCGCGAGATTACGCGTATACGCTCGCACCGCAGAAGGTGTACAAGACCGCGGAATTCATGAACCGCATCGGAACGGTCAAGCACCAGCCCGCGTCGTGGAAGGACCTGTTCTTCCCCGAGGTGCAGGGTCTGCAGGGCGACTGACGCCGGCAAGATGACGCGCCCCGTGCGCATCGGCAGCGGCGCCGGCTTTCAGGGCGACCGGCTGGATGCCGCGCTGACGCTCGTCGCGCGCGGCGAGCTGGATTATCTCGGGCTCGAATGTCTAGGCGAGCGCACGGTCGCTCTGGCGCAGCTTCGCCGCCGCAGAGAACCGTCGAAGGGCTACGATCCGTTACTCGAGCGCCGCATGCAGCGCCTGCTACCGCTCGCGCGCAAGCACGGAACAAAGCTCATCACCAATATGGGCGCCGCGAATCCGCTCGCCGCCGCGGATACGATCGTCGCCATCGCGCGCGAGCTGAAGATTCGGGTCAAGGTCGCGGTGGTGACCGGCGACGACGTGCTCGGCCAGATTCGCTCCGACGCGCCGATCATGGAAGCGCGCGGCAAGCTCGCCGACTACGGCGAGCCGATCTCGGCCAATGCCTATCTCGGCATAGCCGCGATTCTTTCCGCGCTCGATACCGGGGCCGACGTCGTGATCATGGGGCGCGTGGCCGATCCATCGCTCTTCCTCGCTCCGATCGCGCATCGCTACGGCTGGCCGCTTGACGATTTCGATCGACTCGCGCGCGGCACCTGCGTGGGGCATCTGCTCGAATGCGCAGGCCAGCTCACGGGCGGCTACTTCGCCGATCCGGGCGTGAAGGAGGTTCCCGACATGGCGTGGCTTGGCTTTCCGTTCGCCGACGTCGATGCCGACGGAGCCGCGACGATCGGCAAGGTCGAGGGCACCGGCGGCGCGATCAGCCTCGCCAACACGAAAGAGCAGCTCCTCTACGAGGTCACCGATCCGCACGGCTACGTCACGCCCGACGTGATCGCCGATTTCTCGTGCGTGACGCTGCGCGAGGTGGCTCCGCAGCGCGTCGCTGTGACCGGCGCGATCGGCAAGGGGCGTCCTGCCCAGCTCAAGGTCAGCGTCGGCTACCTCGCCGGATTCGTCGGCGAGGGCGAGATCGGCTATGCCGGACCGAACGCGATGGCGCGCGCGCGGCTCGCCGGGGAGATCGTGCGCGAGCGGCTCGATGGACAATTTCCCGAGATGCGCATCGATCTCATCGGCAGCACCTCGCTCCACGGCCGCGCGTTCGATGTCGACGAAAAGCCGTACGAAGTTCGGCTTCGCGTGGCGGCGCGCGCCCCGACCGCGGAGTTGGCGGCGATCGTCGGCGAGGAAGTGGAGGCGCTTTATACGAATGGGCCGGCCGGCGGCGGCGGCGCGCGCAGCTACGTGAGTGAGCAGATCGGCATCGTCTCCACGCTGATCGATCGCGACCGCGTGCGCACCGAGGTCACCCTGAGAGAATGGACGCCGCATGCCGAAACTGTATGACCTCGCGCACTGTCGCGCGGGCGACAAGGGCGACACCTCGATCCTCTCGCTCATCGCGTATCGAGCGGAGTCCTACGAGCTGCTTTCCGCGCGCGTGACGGTGGAGGCGGTGCGCGCTCACCTGGGCGACATCGTGCGCGGCGAGATCCGCCGTTACGAGTTGCCCAGCTTAAGCGCGCTCCAGTTCGTCTGCTCGCACGCGCTCGCGGGCGGTGTGACGACCTCGCTCGCGCTCGACGCGCACGGCAAGGCGTTGAGCTTCGCGCTCCTGGAGATGGAAATCTGACGCGCTATCGGATGCCGCGCGCGTAATACTTGAACAGCTCGTCCTGCTGCGCCTTCGTAAGCGGCGCGGGAAGAAACTTCATGCTGACCGCGTCCGCCATCGCCTCATCGAGTCCGGAGAGACGGTCGAGCCGCAGGTTCTCGCGCGGGTAGAACTGGTCGCGAACGTCCTTGGCCAGCGTCTCCGGAACATTGACCCATTCCGCATACGACTTGAGCGCCGCAGGGTTCGAATACATCCAGTCGAGCGTCTCGCTATACGCCTGCAGGTAGCGATTGACGAGATCGCGATGCTGGTCGACCACGGCGGCGTTGGCGATCATCAACCGCACCGTCTGATTGCGGAACGCAGCGACGTCGCTCTCTCGCGCCACGATGCGGATGCGTCCCTGCTGCAACGCCTCGACACCGAACGGCGGCGACGACCAGCCGATGTCGACCTGCCCCGACATCGTTTGCGTGAACGTGGACGCCGGGCTGCCGGTCGCGACCGGCTTCGCCTGCACGCCGAACTCGCGAATGAAGGCGAGCACCGCGAGATTGGTCGACGAGCCGGTGGTCGAATAGGCGATCGTCTTCCCGTTGGCGTCCTTGATGCTTTTGATGGGCGAGGCGGCGGGCACGTACCAGAAGAGATCGTCGGCCCCCGTGGTCGAGTTGGCGATGGCGCGCACGGGCGCGCCCTTGCTGAAGGCGCCGAGCACCCCTGCCGTGCCCACGCCGATGCCGATGTCGACGCTGCCCGAGATCACCGCCTGCAGCGTCTCGCCGGCGCCCTGCGTATAGAGGATCTCCAGCGTGAGCCCGCGCTTCTTGAAGAAGCCCGCCTTCTGTCCCAGCTCGGGGGCAGCATTCTCCCAGTTGCCGCGCTGGCCGATGGCGAGCTTGAGCGTGTCCTCGGCGATCGCGGCGGAGCTCAACACCATGAGTGCGACGAATGGGGCGACGAGCGCGAGCCAGCCTAGCCTTGCTGCCTTCATGGGTTCCTCCGCGGCAACGTTGATGAGTAACGATCATGAGCTTATCACCGGATTGATGGTACAAATCGGGGACCGGGATAGCGATATAATTAGTGTTCCCCGAAGGCCGACCAGGGGTGGTCTCTACCATCAAAGCGGCGCCGACGCGCGCCTGCACCGAGGGTCGTTCAATACCACGGAGACACGAACATGCCACGCATAGGTGACGAAGCACCGGACTTCACGGCCGAAACGACCGAAGGTCCAATCAAGTTTCACGAGTGGATCGGGAACGGATGGGCGATCCTGTTCTCGCACCCGAAGGATTTCACGCCGGTTTGCACGACCGAGCTGGGCTACATGGCCAAACTCAAGCCCGAATTCGACAAGCGCAACACCAAGATCATCGGACTCTCCATCGATCCGGTGAGCGATCACAAGGCCTGGATGAAGGATATCGAGGAAACGCA
Organism: Casimicrobiaceae bacterium; assembly: GCA_035501215.1. GTDB lineage: Bacteria > Pseudomonadota > Gammaproteobacteria > Burkholderiales > Casimicrobiaceae > PALSA-1003. Next base: position 613 of record DATJWL010000095.1, on the reverse strand, counting down.
GGGCGCCAAGATCAACTATCCGATGATCGGCGACCCGGATCTCAATGTCGCGAAGGCCTACGACATGATCCATCCCAACGCGACGGGCGGCAAACGCACCGCAGTGGACAACGCGACGGTGCGCACCGTCTTCTGGATCGGGCCCGACAAGAAGATCAAGGCCATGATCTCCTACCCGATGAGCGCAGGACGCAACTTCGACGAGGTTCTGCGGCTGCTCGATGCGGTGCAGCTCAACGCGAAGTTCACGGTCGCCACGCCCGTGAACTGGAAGCCGGGACAGGACGTCATCATTCCGACCTCGGTGTCCGACGAAGACGCGAAGAAGAAATATCCGCAGGGCTTCAAGACGCACAAGCCCTATCTGCGCACGGTTCAGCAGCCGAAGTAGGGCTCTTCGCGGCGATTCGTATTTTGCAGTAGCGAATGACCCTGCCGCACCCGATATTGGGGTGATCACATCCCCAACCGGTGAATCTATGGCAGGGTCAATTCGCGTGCGCGGCGCACGCGAGCATAATCTCAAGAACGTCGATATCGACCTCCCGCGCGACCGGCTGGTGGTGATCACCGGCCTGTCGGGCTCGGGCAAGTCGTCGCTCGCCTTCGACAC
>DATJWL010000094.1:0-5415 GCA_035501215.1 Casimicrobiaceae bacterium | reverse complement strand
GGGCTCGGTTTTGCGGTCCGTGGCGCGGTGATCCCGCAGGACCGCGACGGCTTGCTTGTCCTGCTGCCGGACCAGCTGCTCGAGCGTCACCGAGCGCAGGAAGGCGAAGATATGCGCGTTCAGGTTGGCCCAAAGCTCATGGGTCATGCAGCGCTTGTCGTCCTGACAGTTTTCCTTGCCGCCGCACTGGGTGGCGTCGATCGGTTCGTCCACTGCGACGATGATGTCGGCCACCGAAACCACGTCGGCCGGACGCGCCAGGTTATAGCCGCCTCCAGGGCCGCGCACGCTGTCGACCAACCCGTGCCGGCGCAGCTTGCCGAAGAGCTGCTCCAGGTAGGAAAGCGAGATCTTTTGCCGCTCCGACACCCCGGCCAAGGTCACCGGCCCATCGCTGCAATGCATGGCGACGTCGATCATGGCGGTTACTGCGAAACGCCCTTTGGTGGTCAATCGCATCGTGCTATCTCCATCCGCGCCCGCCCGTCTGGACCGGCAAATGTAATTCTACAATTCCTGAGGAAATTAGTCAACTAAAAGCCTGAGTAGTTCACTCAAGCATCTTGTTGATCTGTTCGGGATCGAACCGGTCGGCCGTCGCCTTGGCGTCGCCGCATTCGACGCCTCGCTGCTGCAAGAGATCGATGAGCCTTTTCAGGCGCTCGTCGGTCGTCGCGGCGTGGTCGAGCAGGGAGTGCACCGCCTGCACCATCGGGTCGTTCATGTCGGCGCTGATAGCATAGGCGGAGAAACCGATCTTTTCGGCCTGTTTCTGACGCCGCATGGCGTCCTCGCCGCTCACGATTCGCGCCGGTATACCGACAGCCGTCGCGCCGGCGGGGACATCGCGCACGACCACTGCGTTCGAGCCGATCTTCGCCCCGTCGCCGACCAGGATCGGGCCGAGGATCTTGGCCCCGGCTCCCACGACGACCTTGCGCCCAAGCGTAGGGTGGCGCTTCACGCGATCCCACTTGACCCCGCCGAGGGTGACCCCGTGATACAACGTGGAGTCGTCGCCGATTTCCGCGGTCTCTCCGATCACGACACCCATGCCGTGGTCGATGAAGACACGCCGTCCAATCGACGCCCCGGGATGAATCTCGATCCCGGTAAGCCAGCGGCTCCAGTGCGACAACCATCGGGCGAGCCAGCGCCAGTTCCAGCGCCAGAGCGGGTGTGTCACCCAGCGATGCCAGGTCAGCGCGTGCAACCCCGGGTAGCAGGTGAGGACCTCCCACCAGCTTCGCGCAGCCGGGTCCCGGTCGAATACGACCGCTATGTCTTCGCGAAGTCGGCTGAACATGATGTTATTTTGCCATATCCGAGTCTTTCGCTCAACTATTGGCCTAACCCTCGCGCCCTCTCATTCAACGCAGCAAGACTGCCGCGACGACCAGGCCGGCGGTCGCGAGCCCCACGAGCACCGAGTAGGAAATGAAGAGTAAGGAGGCGCGTAGAAACACGCCGATCCTCGATCCGCCGTATACGGTGCGCAGCGAACGAAACAGGTAGAACACGATCCAGCCGAAGACGATCGCCCGCAACAGCTTGGCAGGTGCGAGGAGTGCCGCCGTGGCTGCGACGAAGAAAAAAGCGTGATTGTGGGCAGCGAAAACGAGGTGCTCACCGAACAATCGGGGACGGTGCGGATAGCGTTTGTGCCGACCCAGATAGGCGAGTTTGAGCAGCAGAGCGAACGCGGGCACCAGCGCGAACATCGCATAGGGCCCGTAGCGAAGCATGCCGTCGACGATCTGGTCCGTCTTCTCGCTCAGGGACTGATGCTGGAAGCGTTGCCACCGGTTTTTCAACGCCGGCCCGCCCGGCAAATCCGCAGGCAGTTCCAAGTCGAGGTCCTCGTCGACGTCCGGGCCCCTTTCCGCTCCAGACGCATCCTTGGGATGATCGGCTTTCGCCACCGCTTTGCCGGCGGCAGCGGGCGGACTATCGGACATGAGGTTGATCACCTCCGCCGGCTCGACGTAGAAGCGCGACACGGCGAAGAAAACGAGCGTGGCGAACAGATACAGCCGCGCCGGCCGTATATAGCGGCGCCTGCGCCCGGCGAAATACTCGCGCGTGAGACACCCGGGCCGGAATACGAGCGCGAAGAGCGTGCGCCAGAAACGTCCGTCGAAAGCGACGTAACGGCCGGCCGCTTCGCGCGCAAATTCGCGCAGCGTCGGCAGGCGCAGATCGGTTTCCTGGCCGCAGTTTTCGCAGAACCGCCCAGCGATCGGCGCCCTGCAATTGCGGCAGCGGGCAGCTTCGATCTCGGAGGAAGCCGTCGCGGCGGCCGGTGCCGGCTCGACAGCGCTCACGGCGCGATTTTTTCCTCGCGCAGAAGCCCGAGCGCTTCGTGCACGGGCCGATCGGAGAAACTAAAGAGCACGCATTCCTCGTCTGCTTCGAGCGCGACCGGCACCCACGACGGCGCCACGAATACGTCGCGCGGCGAAAACTCGAAAATCTCCTCGCCGAGCCTCGCGCGGCCGCGGCCCTCGGCGATGCAGTAAACGGTGCCGTCGGTGGACCGATACCGTCGTCCGGCGAATCCGGTCGGCAGGAGCTGCAGGAACGCCGCGATCGTTGGAATCGGATAGCCGCCGCTGGCCGGATTCACGTAGCGCATCTTCGTGCCGTGGCAGGCGTCGGGCTCCGCTTCGCGCGCGAGCTTCGCCAGCGCTTCGCGCGCCCGCGCGTAGGGGTAACAGAAGATCGGCGAGGTGCGCCCATGCGGCGAATCGAAATCGACCGGCAGCATGTTGGCGGCATAGCGCGCCGCGGAAGTGCCTTCGCTTCGCGTCACGGGCTGCTGCGCCTCGGGATAATTCTCGGCGAAGCCCGCATCGAGGAATCTCAGCAGGGGAATGTCGAGACCGTCGAGCCAGACGACGGGCTCGCCGTCGTCCGGATTGCCGTGGTCGTGCCAGGTCCACGATGGCGTGATGATGAAGTCGCCGGGACGCATGGTCGTGCGCTCGCCGTTGACCGCGGTGTACGCGCCCGTGCCCTCAACCACGAAGCGCAGCGCCGACTGGCTGTGGCGGTGCGATGGCGCGACCTCGCCCGGCAGCAGGAGCTGCCACCCCGCGTAGAGCGAAGCCGTGATGCAGCCGTGCCCCCGCAGTCCCGGATTCTCGAGCACGAGCACGCGCCGGACTGCTTCTTCGGCTGAGATCAGTCGGCCGGACTCGGCCACCAATGGCCGCAGCTTGTCGTAACGCCACAGCGCCGGGACGCAGCGCGGCTCGGGCTCGGATGGCACCAGCGCATGCAGCTCCTCCCACAGCGGCGCGAGATTGGCGCGACCGATGCGCTCGTAGAATGCGCGGCGCGCGCCGTCCGTCTGCGTCTTCGCGTCCATGATCGGGATGTTAACGCTGTAAAGGCAGCCGGGTCATCTTCGCGAGCTCTCGTCGTCGCGCCCCTCCGCTCGCGCCACGAACTGATCGATCCGCGCGAGGATCCCGCGCAGGATGTTCACTTCTTCGCGTTCCAGACGAGCGCGCGCAAACAGGCGCCGCAGACGGGACAGCAAGCGCTTCGGCTTTCGCGGATCCAGAAAGCGCATCGCGATGAGCGTGCGCTCGCCGTGCGCGAAAAGTTGTGCGATCTCGTCCTGCGCGGCCGGCACGAAGGCGGGCGCGGTCCAGACCCGGTCGCCGTGCGCGGCAACGAAGAGCTCGTACGCCGCGACCTGCACCGCGGCCGCGAGGTTGAGCGTGGCGTGGCCGGGAGCGCCGGGAATCGTGGCCACGATCTGACATCGGGCCAGCTCGGCGTTGGAAAGCCCTGACATCTCGCCGCCGAAAACGAATGCGACTTCCCCTGCCCCCGCGAATTGCAGGGCCTCGATGGCCGCAGCACGCACCGGAAGAGTCGATCCGGCGAATTCGCGCCGCCGCGCCGAGAAGCCGATCGCGAGTGCTGCGCCTGCGAGCGCCGCGTCGAGCTCCGCATGAACGCGCGCGGCACGCAGGATCTCGACTCCGCCCGCAGCGAGGGCTTCGGCATCGGGATGCGGAAACCGCTTCGGCGCAACCAGCGCGAGACGCGAAAGACCCATCGTGCGCATCGCGCGCGCGGCAGCGCCGATGTTGCCGGGGTGGCTCGTCGCAACGAGCACGATGCGAATCCGATCGAGCGCTGATGACGCGGGAGCCATGGCGAGTGCGCGTAAAATGCGCGGCTATCATGCATCCAATGCTCACCACCGCGGTCAAGGCCGCACGCCGCGCCGGCAACCTCATCAACCGCGGCGCGCGGGACCTCGATCTGCTGACCGTCACGACAAAGGGCCCGAAGGACTTCGTGAGCGAGATCGATCACGCGGCAGAGGCGGCGATCGTGCAGACACTGCATGCCGCGTATCCCGATCACGCGATTCTAGCAGAGGAGGGAACAGCCAAAGGCGCCAACTCGAAGGCCGAGCATTGCTGGATCATCGATCCGCTCGACGGCACGACCAACTTCCTGCACGGCTTCCCGCAATACTGCGTGTCGATCGCGCTGCAGCAACGCGGACGCATCACGCAGGCAGTCGTGTACGACCCGGTGCGCAACGACCTCTTCACCGCGACGCGCGGACGCGGAGCATTTCTCAACGATCGCCGCATGCGCGTGTCGAGGAGGCAGCAGTTGCGCGAAGCTCTGATCGGCACCGGCTTCCCGTTTCGCGACGGCAGCAACCTCGAACCCTACATGCAGATGATGCGCAGCATGATGATCGAGACGGCAGGGCTGCGCCGTCCCGGCGCCGCGGCGCTGGATCTCGCCTACGTCGCGGCGGGCTACTACGACGGCTTCTGGGAACTCGGCCTCAACCCGTGGGATGTCGCCGCAGGGAGCCTCCTCATCCAGGAGGCCGGAGGGCTCGTCGGCGATCTGGCCGGCGAGGGCGATTTTATTTACAGCGGACAGGTGATTGGGGCCAACCCGCGCATTTTCGCGCAAATGGTGAAGTTGCTCTCCCCGTTCCGGGCCGGGCTCAAGGCTCCGTCGCCTGCGAAAACCTAGTTTTTTCGGGGGCGGCGCTCCCGGGCGCGACAGGCAGGATCGGCCCTCATTTCGCCGCAATAGAGGTAGGTACGGCCTGATTCACCCGCCGTCCGGGCTGACAATTCCATTGTCATTGTGTAGGATGCCGAGGCTGGCCCGAGCCGTGGCGAGGCGGCGCGGGTTCTAACGCGATCTCAGGGAGCCAGTCATGCTGCAACGATGGTTGTCGCTGTTGGGTCTGTCGCTCGCCGTTGCCTTGCTTGCACCCGCGGCCGGTGCGCAGACCGTCTCGCAGATCAGGCTGATGCTGCATCCCTACGCAGCGGCTCCCGGCGATCTCCCGGCCGATGTACTCGCCAGGCTGCAGACCCTTGCCGGCACGACGCTCTCCATTTCCAGCGCAACCCGGAC
>DATJWL010000093.1:0-3813 GCA_035501215.1 Casimicrobiaceae bacterium | reverse complement strand
ATCCCAAAGCCGCAAGTTGCCATCCGCTCCCGCCAAGACCATACGAGCCCCGTCCGAGCTGATGTCGACGGAGTTCAAAGCACCTTGTTGCGAGGCGATGGTCAGGGACGAGCCGCTCTCCGCCAGATCCCACATCCGCGCCGTTCCGTCGCCGCTCACCGACATCAGGCGCTTGCCGTCTGGGGTGAAGGCCGTGGAGATCACGGTGTCCGTGTGCCCCGCGAGCGGCGCGCCAAGCTCGTGCACGGCGGCGGCATTCCACAGCCGAAACGCGCCCGAGACGTCGGCCGATATCACGCGCTCGCCGTTCTGGCTGACCGCGATCCCGAGGATCGGATCGGCGTGGCCGAGCAGCGGCTCTCCCAATCGCTTACCCGTGCGGGCGTCCCAGATCAGGATGGCGTCGTCGGCAGCTCCCAAGATGCCGGAGCCATCCCCGGTGAACGCGAAATGGAGCACCGGCGCGTTGCCCGGCGTCTCGAGCTGTACCACGTCACTACTATCTGGCGCGCTCCAGTCCCAGACCAGCGTCGACCCGCGATCGCTGACATCGATACGGCTGCGGTCCCGGCTGAGAATTATCCTATCGCTGGAAACGACTCGCCTGCCGTCTGGGCTGAAGGCGACGCGTATAACGGGGGCGCGGTGACGCGTAAACGTGAGCAGCGGTTTCCCGCTCGTCGCGTCCCACACCCGCACGGTGGCGTCGATACTACCGGTGACGACGTGCATGCCGTCGGGACTGAACGCGATCGCCGTCACCGACAGCGTACCGGCCGGCGGCTGACCTGGCGGGATGGCTTGACCTGCCGTCCAAACTTCCAGCGCATCCTTGCTCGTCACGAACGCGACGCGAGTGCCGTCTGGGCTCAAGGCGATCGGGAACGCCGCCTCGACAGGTCTCTTGAAGCTCTCGCCGTTGCCTGCCACATCTCGGATTTGGAGACCGCGCGAATCGGCAACGGCGATGCGATTGCCGTCGGCGCTGATGGCCAGCGAGCTGACGGCGAAGAATTGATCCAGCACCGCGACGGGCCGACCGGTGCTCGTATCCCAAACCTGCAGCGTTCCGTCAGTTCCGCTCGTGACCGCGCGCGAGCCGTCTGGCGTGAACGCGACGGCGGAGAGGGACCCACCGGCGTTCCATGCAAACAGCCTCGGCCGTTCCGCGTACAGCCAGTTCCCTTGGGCATAAAGCGGGTCCTTCGCCGGCGGACGCAGCTCGACGAGCGCGAGCAGAGCGATCACCGGCAGCGTGAGCAACGCCGCCAACGCCACGCTCGCGCGATTGATCCCCATGTGCGGCAGGCCGCGCGTCCACGCTAATCGCGCCCACCACGCGCGCGACACGTCGCGCGCACGCGCGAGCCATCCCTGCGGTCCCGCAGGTCGCGGCAAGCGCAATTTGTCCGCCCATGAAGACCAGCTCGCGGGCGCCCGCAGGATCAACTGCTCGGGCGTGAGGCCGCTCATGTAACCGAGATAGAGCGCATCGGTCCTGGTATCGTCCAGCGCCGCACGGATCGACACGCGCGCTCCTTTCGACCCTGGTTCCGGGGGCCGATCGAAACCGAGCTCGATGCCGTTCTCGTTCCGTGCGACGGGGCTGAGCTTCCCGAGTTGCTCGTCGACGACTTGCCGGATGTGTTTCTGCCGGCGCGGCGAGAGCTCGGCGAGCAGGCGCACGCGCAGCCATGTGGGCATGCGCTGCCGCTGCATCCACGGCAGCCGGACGAGGCGCTTGTAGTTGCGCGCGAGCGCTTCGTCGAGGGCGCCCTCGCTGGAAACGCGCGGCGCAGCCTTGAGCACCGCCTGGCCGAGGAGCAACGTGAGCTCCCAGCGAACGAAGGGCGGCACGGCACACGCCGCGAGCCAATAGAAGCCCTGCTCGCCCAGATATACGAGCAATTGCGAGACCAGCTTCTCGACGATGTCGGGGCTCGGAAGCCACTCTTCCTCCGTGAACGCGCTGAAGCGCTCGTGCCGCAGCAGCGCGGGAAAGCGCTGCGGGTCCGAGAGCACGATCATGGAAAGGTGACCCGTGAGCACGAGATCGATCCATGCCGCCAGCGCGGACTGCTCCAAAGGCAGCACGACGAAGCCCGGATCGGCCACCCGTTCGCTGTGCTCGATCGCGACCTCGCGATCGCCCCAGTCGCGCGGCTCGACCGGTGTGAAGAGAGCACGGTCATGCCAGCGGTGAAGGCGCGCCTTCAGCGCGTCCGCGCGCCATACGCCTTCGCGATCGACCAGCGGATCGCCGTCGGAGATGACCATGAGGCGCTCGCCGACCGGCGGCGGGCGTAGTTGCACGAATGGTCGCCAGCGACGACCGCCCGCCGTTCCCGATCCGGCATCGCACACGACCACCGTTGCGGACTCGTTTTCGCTTCCCGTCGATTTGCGAAAGAGCAGGATCTCGACGTCGAGCCCCTGGTTGCGAAGCCGCTCGGCCCATTGGTAGAACAGGCGTCCGCGCGGATCCTTCTCGTTCGCGACGTCGATCAACAGCAGATACGACGGGTGAATGCGCGCATGCGAGAAGCGCAGGGTCGGGATTCCGCGGTTGCGCAGGGTGGCTTCGAGCGTGCCCCGCACGTCGAGCACCGGCCGGCGGCCGAGCCGATCGACCTCCAGCGCCCGGGTGCGCACGTGGCGGGCAAGCTTCGCCATGATGTCCTCGGGCAACGGCAGCACGAGCTTCCTCGCCTCGCGCGCGAGCGGTGCCGGGTCGAGGAACATCGGCTCGGTCCGGCGCCGCATGCGGGTGCGCATCAGCACGAGCGCGGGAAGGCTCACGCCGAGGAGCGCGAGCAGAGGCAGCGCACCGAGCGTCCAGAACCATACGGGCCGAAGCTCGACGTTGTACCGCACGGCAGGCACGTAGCGGTCGAACTGCTGCTCGCTAGTGCTGCCGGACACCGGCACGGCGGGCGGGACCGGCGGCGCGGGTTGGACGCCCGCGCCGGTGGGTTGTTGGCCGTCGTGCGGAGGCCCAAACTTGGCTAGATAGCCCGCGGCAGCAACCGCAACCAGGATCGCGACGGCCACCCGCCAACGCAGGCGTGAGCGCTTCTTGCCGATCGGCTCCGCGGGTGTTTCGACCGCGGTTTCGGCGGGCACCGGCGGCGGCTCGCGAAACCGCGGCACGAGCGTCTTCCACCACCTGTCGAACAGCGCGTCGAAGCGCCTCTGCTCGTCGGGCGACTTGCAGAACACCGGTCGCAATCTCGCCCGCAAGCGCGCGGAGTCCTGCAGCTCGGGCTCGCGCTCCGCCAAGACGAGGAGAAGCTGGGTCGCGTCGACCGCCTCGCCCGTGCCCACCTGGAACCCTTGCTCGCGCAGCAGCGCGATCAGCTCCGAGATGCCCTGGCGGCTCCACGCGCCCGCAGGGCGCGCCGCAGCATTCATCGGGCCTGCGGCGGCTGCAGTCCGTCCAGGTATTTGCGCAGCGCCAGGTGGTCCTCCTTGTGCTTGGAAACCGTCGATGCGGTGCGTCTCAACGCGTCGATATTGGCGCGCAGGTCGCCTCCGTCGACGCCTTCCTGCCGCAACGCGGCCGTCCAGTCGATCAGCTCGGAAGTTCCAGGCCGGTATTGCAGCGAATCCTCGTTCTGAGTGCGAAAGGCAATGAAGCAGTCGAGCAGCTGCCGATAGAAGTCCGGAAGCTTCGGCTCGCTCGTCCCAGGGGAGCCCGCGCGCTCGGCCGAGAAGAACCGCTGGGCGACGATGCGCGCGAGCTCGTCCGGCGCGGGGTCGTCGATGTGGAAGAACGTGCAGCGGCGCAGGAACGCGGCCGGCAGATCGCGCTCG
>DATJWL010000092.1:0-2568 GCA_035501215.1 Casimicrobiaceae bacterium | reverse complement strand
GCGCGTGAATGCGGTCGCTCCGGGCCCGATCCTCTGGCCGGACGACGATGAGTTCGACGAGCTCTCCCGCCAGCGCATCATCTCGCATACGCCGCTGAAGCGCGAGGGAACGCCGGAGGACATCGCGCGGGCCGTGCATTTTCTGCTCGCCGACGCGCCCTACGTGACCGGCGAGACGCTCAACGTCGACGGCGGACGGCATGTAGCGCTGTGAGCAGCGAGAGGGTCCCCGCGCACAGCGGGGGTCGAGCGTCCGCGACTCGGCGCCGGCCGCCGACACGCGAACTCCCCCTAGCGGCAACCGCGATTTGCGCTACTGTGCATATCCGTCCCCTGCCATCCCTATCAGCAACGAAGCTGGGCACCTAGCCGGCGAGTGAGATCAACCATCGGGCCATGCCGTGCCAAAGCGCGCTTGCGCTGAACGGAATTTTCAACAGCTGCACTGCCAGCGCGAGGCCCCCCGCCCAAAGATATGCAGGATGCACTTTGCCGCGGGTCCGCCAGTCATAGATCATACCGACAACAATGAAGAGGTCACCGATGAGTGTCGGCGGCAGAACCCCGACCACGGGCGGCGGCGGACCTGGCAGTCCGGCGAATCCCACGGTACCCTCGAATGGCGGCAGATGGCCGCCCATCACGATGTAGGCCATGAAAGGACGTGCGATGGGCGCGCCAAGAAGGACGGCCGTCGCCGAGATCATGAGGCGCTTGTGCCAATCGGAGCGACGCATATTGACGATCGCCGCAATCACGAGGACCGCGAACGAGAGCATGTCCGTCATCGGCACTATCATGAAGGCCTCGCCGGCGTCGGCAAAATTTGCCGCGTTCGCCCGTTGGGCTGCATTGATCGCTGCTAACATGCCGAAGATCGTCATCGCGGTTGCCAGCGACACGCCTATCAAGCCGACATCGCGATGGCGTGCGACTTTCCCCGATGCGGCCAACCAGGTTTGACAGATCAGGAGCAGTGTCCAGCCGAAGAAGAGCAGGGCGTGGATCGCGAGCACGCCGATCCGTTCTGGTATGCCATGAGCCAACGGGACCCAGAAGGTCGGGACAAAGCCAAGGAACACGGTGGCCGTCATCGCGAGAGCCATCCAAAGATAGAAACGCGGCCGATGCGCTGCTCTGTCGTGCAGCGTTGCATCGGTGATCGTTGCCGCCATGGGCCCCTCCCGCATTCCGCTAAGCGAGCAGTCTACTTCAATAGTGCGTTGAGGCCCGTTGCGAACCTCCGCTTCTCGTCTTTCGGCGTTCGCGGAGAATGTCCGCTGTCGACTTATCCCTGAGGCGGCTTTGGGTCGGAACCCGAAGCGAAGCAGGGAAGCGCGTGGCAACCACATACGCGCGGCAACACCAAGGTTACCGCCGGCGGCGGGCAACCATCGCGGCCAGGCGCTCGAGATACGGGTCGACGATGCCGTGCGTGATCAGCGCAATGCGCGCGTGCTCGAGGTAATCCGCTGACGATCCGAATGCGCCCGCAGCGCTCGCGAGCACATTGGCCTGCTCGGCAAGCGTGAGCTTGCCGGTGTACTGCGGGTGCCCGCGATCGACCACGAAGGCGAGCGCGACGAGCGGCTTGTCGTGGCAGCGCACGGTCACCCAAAGCGGGCGATAGGCACCGAGCACCATCTCGCGCCGCCAGAGCAGGGCCAGTTCGCCCTTCGCACAGCGCGAGGGAAGACGATAGACGACACCGTGGCAGGAGCCACCCTGCTCGAGGCCGAGGACGAGGCCCGGCTGCGCGGCGGTTCCGCGCGAAGCAAGCGACCAGAGACAGAAACGACGGTGGCGGCCCGACAAGGTGGCCGGTTGTGCGTCCTCGAACGGGAAGAGCGGATTCCACAGCAGCGAACCGTAGGCAAACACCCACCACGCGGAGCCGGGCGGCTTGCGCTTGAGCGTTTCCCCTAAGGAAGCCGCGAGCTCGTCGTCGGTCAGCGCGTGACGAGAATCGGCCGCGGCGATGTACAGCGCGCGCATGCGGCCCTCCTCGAGATCGCGCCGCGAAAGCGTCATGAGTCGAGTTCCGCTTCGCGCAGTGATTTCTGGAGCTCCACCTTGGCCCGGCGCCGTTTTGCCGCATTCGATTTCCTGTGCGCGCCCCCCTTGCGGAGCAGCGGCGAGCGCGCCACGGGGTTGCGGGGCCTCGGCGGGGCGTGCTGCTTGGCGCGCTTCATATCGGCTCGACCCTAGCTGCTTTCGTGCAGGGCCGCGCTCGAGGTGTGCGGCGCGCGATCATCCGGCAGGAAGAGCGTCTGCAGGTCATTGAGAAACCGCCGCCCGAGGGCAGTCGGACGAATGCGCTTGTGATCGCGGTCGATCAGGCCGCGCCGCTCGGCGGCCTCCAGCTCGCGGTTCACAACGGATATCGGCAGCCCCGTGCGCTCGCTGAACAGCGCTATGGGAAAGCCCTCGTGAAGACGCAGAGCATTCAACATGAACTCGAAGCCGAGCTCGCCGGCCACGACCTCGCGCTCCTCGGCGAGCGGCGCGCCGCGCTCGACCTGCGCCAGATACTGCTCCGGCTGCCGATAGCGGACCTGGCGCAGCACG
>DATJWL010000091.1:0-2463 GCA_035501215.1 Casimicrobiaceae bacterium | reverse complement strand
ACCTGAGCTCGCGCGCTCGCTCACTTTCAACGTCTACGCGAAGGGTGTTCGCCGGTACAAGAAGCGCAATCTGCAGAAGGTGGCGAGCCATATCGCAGGGTTCATGCGACAGCATCCGGACCTGTTCGTCGGCGTGAGCGTCGACCCGGACACTTACTTGAATCCGTTCTTCGAGGAGGCGCAGTGGTACGACTACAACCCGGGTTGCTTGAGACAGTTTCGCGAATGGCTCTCCGGCACTGGCCCCTACGCGGGCGCGCCGGAGCCGGGCGTGCCTGACCTGCGCGCGTATCGCCGCGGCGTCGCACTGGCTCTCGAGGAGGTGAGGCGGCTCGCGCAGCGTGATTTCCCGACCTGGGAGGACGTCGACCCCCCGCGCGCGTTCTCGAGGGATCCGGCGCATCCTTTCTGGACCGATCCGTGGGTTCGCGAGTGGGAGCTCTTCCGCCGGCATCTCGTGCACCTCCACTACGACGAGCTCGCGCGCTGGCTGGTCGAGGCCGGCATTCCCCGCGACTGTATCTGGTCAGCGCAGGGCTTCATGGCGCCAACGCACGACGGAATGCCGTTTGCGGTCTCGCTCGACAGTCCGGTCAAGGACTTCGACTCGGGCGGCATGACGATCGAAGGCAGCAAGCCTTCCGACGGGCATCTCGGTGCGCTCCTTTACGGCGCAGCGGCTTCCAACAAAATCGCGACGGAAAGCGGCAAGCCGCTCTTCAGCATCTTCGCCGCGATCGACCCCCGGTTCGCAGTCGTCGAGCTCAACACCGCCGACCTGCGTCCTCCAGAGGTCCTGCCGACATACGCCGACGGTTACCGCGCGTTCCGGGATTTGTGGAACGCCGGCGCGCGCTTCGTCTCGCCGATGGCGTGGAACGGATCGAGCGGACGCTACGCCGGGCAGCCGGACTATGTTGCGCGCACCGCGTGGCGCGAAACTTCGCTCGAAGATGCCGCCTGCGACTTCCTGCTCGATCGCGCCGGGCTGCCGCTCGAATCGCTGCTGTGGACGTTCGGCACGCCACGCCACGCCGACGACGACGGATGGAAGGCTTCGAGCGGAGCGATGTGTCCCGGTCTCGGCTCCCTGCAGCTCACCGCCGACGCAACCGGCCGCATCGCCATCGACTCTCCGGGCGACTTGCCGGCGCGCGCGACCAACGCGGAAACCTTCGTGCTTGCCCTCGACGACGCGAGCGCTGCGCGGGAGCTGCGCGTGCTGGGACGAGAGCGCACGGATGCGCCGTGGCAGGTTCTCGCCAGCGTTGGCGCGAGCGAGATGCGCGAAACGTCGGCCGGGATCGCGGCCAGATGCAGCGCTGCCGCCAAGGGACTGCACATCGATCAGCTGCGGCTCGAGCTGACGGTGGCGCCAGGCCAAACCGTTGCGCTAAGGCACGTCGCGGTACTGCTCGCGCTCGCGTGAGCGGAGCGGCTTTCCGCGAGCGGAAAAGCTTCAACCCCAGGGACCTGCTACTTGTCGTCCAGCCGCATCTCGACGTAGGCGCGATCTCGCGTCTGGCGTATCCAATCGTCGAACGCTTCGTCCGATTTGCGCTGACGGATCGCGATCTGGGCCTGGGCGCGCTCCCTTTCGGCGGTGACATCCTGCTTGCGCCGTTCCAGCACCTCGATCAGGTGCCACCCGAAGCTCGTGCGCACCGGTGCGGACACCTTGTTCACCTGCAGCCGGTTCATCGCCTCCTCGAATGCAGGCACGGTGTCGCCGGGATTGAGCCAGCCGAGATCACCGCCCTTGGCCGCGGTCGCGTCTTCCGAGTTGAGCTTGGCGAGATCTTCGAACTTGGCGCCGCCATCGATGCGATCCTTCAGCCGCTCGATCTTCGCCTTCGCGTCGCTCTCCGAGGTGATCTCGTTCACGCGAATGAGGATGTGGCGGGCGTGGGTCTGATTGACGACCGCCGGTTCGTCGTGGCTGCGCTTGTCGATCAGCTTCACGATGTGGAAGCCGGCCGCGCTTCGCATCACGGGTGAGACCTCGCCGACCTTCATGCTGCGCACGGTCTCGGCGAATATCGTCGGCAGACGGGCGCCCGAACGCCATCCGAGGTTGCCGCCGGAGAGCGCGTCCGCCGCATCGGAAAACGTTGCCGCGACCTGGCCGAAGTCGCCGCCGCTCTTGATGCTGCGCAAGGCCTCCTCGGCTCGGCGGCGCCTCGCCTCGATCTGCTCGGGCCTCGCCTGCTCGGGAACGACGACGAGGATGTGCGCCAGCTCGTATTCGGTCTCGCCGCCGGGCTGCGCCTTGAGCATGGCGAGGTAGATGTCGACTTCGGCGTCGCTGACCGTGATGCGGCTATCGACCTCGCGTTCGCGCACGCGCTGGACGACGATCTCGTTGCGGATGTCGTCGCGATACTTCGCGTAGGAGATGTTGTCGCGCGCAAGCGATTTGCGCACATCGTCGACCGTCATCTTGTTGTCTTCTGCGATCCGCTG